>JACDCH010000631.1 GCA_013694495.1 Acidimicrobiia bacterium
GAGGGTCCTTGCGCGTTCGGCCGGACCCTCGCCCGTCACACCGCTCCCACGCCAACCCGCCCCACGTCCTCGCCCAGCACGACGCCACGCGCCCCGCGCGTCCTCACCCAGTCAGGCGCTCAACAGCCGTTGATGACGATGTGTGAGGGTTTGTCACCGCCGCGCTTGACCGAGCCGAGGTGGCGGAGGCCGGGGTAGATCGGGTCGCCGAAGTCGGCGACGACCACCAGGTCCTCGACGGCTGCTTCGACCTCTTCGACCTCGACGTCGTCGACGTCGGCAATAAGGCGAGCCACGCCGGTATCAACCGACATGACGTGGAACACGCCGGCTACGGACGGGACGCGGTGGGCGACCTTCGTGCCGCGACGCACGGGGTGGTGAGGCAAGCGCACCGTCTCCGGTAGGTGCGACTCAAAGACGAGACCGAAGCTCCTGCGGCTGCGGATCTCGGCGACCGCCTCGGTGAGGTCAGCACGCAGCGCGGGCTCGGTGATCCTCTGCAGCAGGTTGCCAATCTTCGACATCGGCGGCGGTCTCCGTCAGTTCGGTCGTGGCCGTCGCGATCGCGTGCGCGGGCCACGCAGCCAGACCGGACTCTACGAGAGACCTGTGACCGGGCCGGGCCTCGCCGGCCTCCACCTCCACCGCGTAGACGCTGATCATGGAGAGATCTCTCACGCTCCGACACACCTCACGAGAGATTCCGACGACTGACCATCGGCGGTTGTCAGGTTCGTTGACACGTGCGCGTCAACGAATTCGCGAATCTCTGTGTCGCGATCGGCCTTCCCAGGAGGCCGTATAGGGGTGTGAAAGCAACTGCTGCGCACCACCTGGACGACGACGACCGATGGGCCATCTCGGTGGCCGAGGCGGGCCGACGCCTCGACATCTCCCGGGCCCACGCCTACCGGCTGGTGGCGAGCGGCGAGCTGCCCTCGCTGCGGCTCGGTCACCGGACCGTGGTGCCCGTCTGGGCGCTGCGGGCGTTGCTCGCCGAACCTGCCCAGAAACGTCTCATGTCGAGCGCCGCTGGGATGAGAGAGCCCGTTGACACCTCGGGTGCAAGTGCGTCAGGTCGCTTGGTCAGGTTCGTGGGCACCGATGAGAGCGGCGGAGGGGGCCGGTCGTGCTGAGCATCGGGAAACTCGGGCAGGGCCAGGAGGCGTACTACGTCGAGACGGTGGCCGAGGGTGCCGAGGAGTACTACGTCAGCCGCGGTGAGGCGCCCGGAAGGTGGATGGGTCGGTCCGCCGCAGGGCTCGAGCTCGCGGGCGAGGTTGACGGGGGCGACCTGGCGGCGCTGCTCGGCCATCTCGATCCGCGCACCGGGAAGCCGCTCACCCTCGGCCGGTCGGCGCCGAAGGTTGCGGGGTTCGACCTGACGTTCTGCGCTCCGAAGTCGGTGTCGCTGCTGTGGGCCTTCGGTTCACCCGAGGTCGCCGCCGAGGTGGTCGCCGCCCACGGGGCTGCCGTGGATGCCGCGCTCGGCGTGATGGAGACCGAAGCGGCCCGCGTGCGCCGGGGCAAGGCCGGCCGTGACGTCCTCGACGCCGACGGTCTCGTCGCCGCCGGGTTCCGGCACCGCACCTCCCGCGCCGGGGACCCCCACCTCCACACGCATGCGGTGGTCGCCAACATCGGGCACCTGACCGCCGACGGGCGCTGGTCGGCGCTCGATGCCCGGCACCTGTATCGGTGGGCGCAGCCGGTCGGGTACCTCTACGAGGCGCACCTGCGCGACGAGCTGACCCGTCGGCTCGGCGTGGCCTGGGGGCCGGTCCACAACGGCATCGCCGACCTCGCCGGCACCTCTCGGGCGGCCATCGACGCGTTCTCGACCCGGCGGCGAGAGATCCTCGAACACCTCGAAGCCCACGCCGTGACCGGTGGACGCGCCGCGCAGGTCGCCACTTACGCCACCCGCCGGGCCAAGACGAGCGCGGTTAGCAGCGGCGACCTTCGCGCCGCCTGGGTCGCCCAGGCGGCCGAGCTCGGTCTCGACCCGGTTGCCCTCGGCGAGCCGATGACGGTGTGGGCCCCGAGCCGGGCGTTCCACCTGGCCGACTTCGAGATCCTCGACGAGCTCGCGGGGCCTACTGGTGTCACTGAGCGTCGCTCTACCTTCGACCGCCGCAACTTGGTCAAGGCGATCTGCGACCGTCTCCCGGCGGGGGCACCTGTCGATCACGTCATCGTCCTCGCTGACGAGTTCCTCGCCTCCGACGTCGTCTTCGCCATCGGCGACGTCGAACCACCAAGCCGGTGGACGACGCTCGACCTACTCGACTGCGAGCGCCGGCTCGTGGACACCGCTGTCTCGGTCCGCCACCGCCGGTCCGGAGTCGTCGGCAGGGAGACGGCCACCGCAGCCCTCGACGCCCATCCCGCGCTGTCCATGCAGCAGCGGGTGATGGTCGCCGGTCTGTGCCGCTCCGGGCAGGGTGTCGAGGTGGTCATTGGCGCCGCCGGCTCAGGGAAGACCAGCGCCCTCGCCGCAGCGCGCGACGCGTGGGGACGCGACGGGTACGCGGTGATCGGGTGCGCGCTCGCCGCACGCGCTGCGCAGCAGCTCCAGGACGGGGCCGGCATCCCGTCCACGACGCTTGACCGACTCCTTGGCGACCTCGAAGCCGGCCGGCGCCGGCTCCACGGCCGGACGGTCGTCGTCGTCGACGAGGCTGGCATGGTCGGCACCCGCCAGCTCGAGTCCCTCGTTGCCCGAGCCGCTGCTGCCCGAGCGAAGGTCGTGCTCGTTGGCGACCCGGCGCAGCTCCCCGCGATCGAGGCTGGCGGCGCGCTCGCCGGTCTCGCTCGTCGCTTGGGTCATCACGAGCTGACCGAGAACCACCGACAGACCGCCGACTGGGAACGCCAGGTGCTCGCCGACCTCCGGGAGGGTCGAATCACGGAGGTCGCCGACTCCTATCAGCGTCACGGCCGCCTCGACACCAGCGACGACGTCGAAGCAGTCATCGACCGATGGTGGGAAGCGCACGAACGCGGCGCTGACGTCCTGCTCCTTGCTGGCCGCCGCGACCAAGTCCGCTCCCTCAACCGATCCGCCCGGGCCCGGATGCGTGACGCCGGCCGGCTCGGGCCCGACCGCTGGCAGGTCGACGGCCACGCGTTCGCGATCGGCGACGAGGTCGTCGCCCTCCACAACGACCACCACCTCGGCGTGCTCAACGGCCACCTCGGACGCATCACCGGCGGCGATGACGACCACATCAACGTGACGCTCACGGACGGCAGCCATGTCTGCCTCCCGCTGGAGTATGCGGAGGCCGGCCACCTCGACCACGGCTACGCCCTCACCATCCCACAAGGCACAAGGCCTCACCGCCGACGAGACGATCGTGCTCGGCGACGACACCCTCGCCCGCGAGCACGCCTACGTCGCCCTCTCCCGCGGGCGAATCACCAACCACCTCACCATCGCCCTGGCCGACGCGTTCGACGACCACCCACCCGACCCCAGCCAACCGACGAGCACCGCCGACCGGGTCGGCCGCATCGTCGAGCGCTCCGCCGCCGAAGACATGGCCATCGATCTGTAGGCGTGACGTGCTGAGATCACAGCAGCGGAGGGCCGACGGAGACTCGTAGCGGCCGGCCTGCTGGCTCGTGAGCGTCGACCAGTCGAGCCGCTGCCGGTCGTTTACGAACGACGCTCCGCATCAAGGTCGGCGACGGCCTGGCCCAACCCGACTCTGCCCCCGCTCCGCTTCCCGATGCGATCGGCGACGGCCTGGAGCGAGTCGGGCATGGCGTGGGCGTAGACCCGCATGAGCATGTCGGGACTGTGGCCGAGGATGTCGGCCACAGCCCGGAGCTCGCCCACGTCTTTGGCTTGTCGCACCATGTGCGTCGCCGCCGTGTGGCGGAGGCCGTGCGAGCTGAGGGTCGGAAGGTCGGCGGCCTTGATGACCCTGGCCAGCGTCTGGCTGAAGTTGGTGGGATCGATCGGTCGACCAGTCTTGGTCGCCACCACGAGGTCCCAGTCCTCCCAGTCGGGCCCGGCGAGGAGGCGCTCCTCCGCCTGGAACCGCCGATGATCGACGAGCGCAGCGGCCGTCGCCTTGTCGATCGGGATGGTGCGGCGGGACCGGGCGTTCTTGCCTTCGGTCCACACCTGTTTTCCTCTCACCGACACCAGGCCTTCGTCGATCACCACCCGGCCCGCCTTCAGGTCGAGGTCGGACCAACGCAACGCCAGCAGCTCGCTTCGCCGCAGTCCGTAGAGCACGAGCAGCACCATCGGGCCGCTCCAGCGGTGCTCACCCACGGCGTCGACGAACCGCCTTACCTCCGCCTCGTCCCACGCCTCGGTCTCCTTCGCCTTGGCGACCTTGGCGACGGCCCGGGGCATCGGCACCCGCCGAGCCGGGTTCCGGCGCAGCGTGCCCTCCTCAACCGCGTCCTCGAGTGCAGCACGCAGGACGGTGCGCATAATCTGGATGCTGCGACGAGCGAAGTGGCCGGCGCCCGCGAGCGTCTCGAACCATGTGGCGATGTCGTCGCGATCGAGGCGGTCGAGGCGCAACGAGCCGATTCCCTCCTTGATGTGGTCGGCGGCCCACCGGTACTGGCTGCGGGTGCCCTCGCCCACGTCGGTACGAGACGCCACCCATCTGTCGACCAACCAGCCGAGAGTTCCCCGCTCACCACCAACGTCGGCGTCGGCCGCCGCCTTGGACGCCGCGGTCTTCGCCGCTCGCTGACTCGGGTAGGTCCCAAGCTGCCGCGGCCGGTGCTTGCCGGTCTCGGTGTCGACCCCGTCGACCCGCACCACCCAACGTCCGCGTTGCTGGCGGATCGTCGGCTGTCCCGTCTGCTTCCAAGCCACACCATCACCTACCGGTCCCAGCCCGCCATCGCCCGAAGCGGCGACACCGGACCTGATACATGCATGATACATCGGCCCGAAAACGGGCGAGAGCCTCGGCATTCGGCCGAGGCTCTCAACGGTATCACCGCAGGTCAGCGGCCATATCTACCCAGCGCGCTTGGAGGGACTCGAACCCCCAACCTTCTGATCCGTAGTCAGATGCTCTCTCCAATTGAGCTACAAGCGCTGGAGAAGGCCGGAACGGTAGCAGTTTCAGCCGATCCGCTGACCTGGGGAAACGGTCGGCGGGTCGGAACGGCCTTGCGCTGGCTTGCTCTGCGTTGCCACCGCTGACGACCGTTTGCCACGCGTTGTGCGGACCCAGAGCGGACCCGGGGGCCCCGGCGACGACCACGCTGTGTGAGATTTGAGCGGTCATTCGCACGTCCTCCGGAGTTGGCTGGGTCAGCCTTCGGGCGCTGTGTGGGCTCCCCCGATGCCCTGCCCGTTCAGGTCGGACCGGAGTGCTCCTTGCGTGCTCGACGCCGCGACCCCTTGCCCGGCGGGTCGTCCCAACGGCCGATCGTGCAGTTGCGGAGCATGTTGTCGTCCTTGGTGACGAGCAGGTCATTGGCCGCGAGGGCGTCACCGACGATGAGGCGGTCGAACGGATCCCGGGTCCAGGTCAGACCGGAAGCAGCGGCGACAACTGCGCTCAAAGGCTGGTCGGAGAGGGCGAGGCCGATCCGCTCCCGCAGATCGCCAACGACATCGCTGCCGCCAAGCGTGAGCCGACCGATCTCGTGCAGGTGCGTGAGCTCCAACTGCACGATCGGCGAGATCGTCGGCGCGCCCGCCTCGAGCAGCGCTCGTGCCGCGGTGCCGAGTCGGTCGACCTCGCCGGTGTACAGCCAGACGACGACGTGGGTGTCGAGGCGCGTCACTCGCCCGAGCCCGACCACTCCCCCGACCAATCGAGGTGGATCAGATCCTCGCTGTTGCCCGTGACGAGCTCCGGCCGCGAGACGAGCCGGCCCAGCCGCGACGGCGGGGCCTCGGCCACGATGAAGAGCCGCCGCCCGTTCCGTTCGATCTCGACCGGTTCGCCACTGGCCAGGACCTCGTCGAGTACCCGGTACACGTTCTCACGGAGCTTCGATGCGGTGATCGCCATCGCCGAACGATAACACGTACGCGGATGCTCATGCCGTACGTACGTGTTCTGGACGAACCAAGCTGGATCTCAGGGACGGTGCTGACCATCTAGACTTGGTCAACATGACCATTCAGATGAACGTGGCGGAGGCCAAGGCCAAGTTGTCCGAGCTCCTCGACGCGGCCACCGCTGGTACCGAGGTGGTCATCGCCCGATCCGGCCGAGCGGTCGCACGGCTCGTACCGATCGAAGCACCCGCGCCGCGGCGACTTGGCTTCCTGCCCCTCGACATCGACGACGCCATCTTCGAGCCGCTCGACGACGACGCCGTCGAGGCGTGGGAATGACCGGGCGGGTCGGAGGTCGGCGTCGAGCGCCGGTTCGCATCTCGAGGGAGTCGCCGCGCCGCGGCACCGAACGATCAGGGGCCGGCCGACAGGGTGGGGACATGACCGCGGCGCTCCTCGACACCCACGCCCTCGTGTGGGCGATCACCGACCCGGATCGGCTCGGAGACCGTTCGAGAGCCCTGCTCGAGGATCCGAAAGCCACGCTCTACGTGTCCGCCGCGTCGGCGTGGGAACTGAGCACGAAGGTGCGGCTCGGGCGGTTCCCCGAGGCCGAACCTCTCGTCGCGCAGTACGCCTCGCTGATCAAGGACCTCGGCGCCGTGCACCTCCCGATCGAGCCAGCCCACGCGCTCCGCGCCGGCAGCCTCCCGTGGGCCCACCGCGACCCGTTCGACCGGATGCTCGCAGCCCAGGCCCTACTCGAGCACACCGTCCTCGTCACCCGGGACGACGCCTTCAGGGCGCTCGGCGGCCTCGACATCCTCTGGTGAGCGGGCGGGTCCGGACAGACGCTCGACGTCGAGTCAGCGCCCTCGTGGGTGCGGGGCCAGGAACGTGAGCAGGTCGTCCGGGACGCTCCCGGCGGGGAAGCGCTCGACGGCGTCGGCGACGCCGGTGATCTCGTCGAGGAATCCATCGTGGGCACCCAAGGCGGGGTCCTCCACGGTGCCATCGACGGCGACGACGCAGAACCGGGCCGCGCGACCGTCTTCCTTGCGGCGCAGCACCCGGCCCATGCGCTGCACCATCTGCCGTCGGCTCCGGCTGGCGGCGAGGATGATCGCCAGGTCGGCCGCGGGGACGTCGATCCCCTCGTCGAGCAACTGGGGGGCGGTGACGACCGCGAGCGATCCGGCCGCGAAGCGGTCGAGCACTTCGCGGCGGGTGAACTGGTCCTGACCGGAGTGGACGGCACCCACTGCGACGCCGGCATCGGTCAGGGTCCGGGCGGCGCGTTCGGCGGCGGAGATGCTCTGGCTGAACACGATCGAGCGATCGGCTGCGGCGATCGACGGGACGAGCCCGACGAGGGCAGCCGTCTTGGCCGGCGTCTCGGCGAGCAGCGCACGTCGCTGCTGCATGGCGGCCAGGTAGAGGCGGGCGTCGATCGCGCCCTCGTCGTCGCCGCCGCCGCCGCGGGCCAGACGCCCGACCGCGGCGAAGAAGGCGCCGACAGGCTCGGGCTCGATCCCCGCACGGCGCAGGAGACGAGCCCGGGCGCCCGCCATCGCCAGCGTGAGCTCCTCGTACTCGTCGCGCTCGACCGGGTCGAACCGCACGCCGAGCAGCGCGACCCGGAACGGGGCGACGACGCCATCGGCGCGCGCCCGCCGGTAGCCGAGGCGGTAGCAGGTACCGCCGAAGTACGGGTCGAGCCAGGCGAGGTGGCCGTCGTCGGACCGTGCGTAGGTGGCGCTGAGCCCGAGGCGCGCCGGGAAGTCGGTTCGCAACGCGACCCGGTTGCCGTCCGAGCCGTAGCGGTGGCACTCGTCGGCGACGAGCAGGCCGCCGGGGCGGCGCGGCCTGAGCTCGGCCAGCCGGGCCGAATCGACCACGGCGACGAGCACGTCGTGGTTCCCGATCCGGTCGTGGTGGCCGGCGCCGAGGCGGCCGATGCTCGTGTGACCGGCGAGGTTGGTGGCGAGCACGGCCCGCCACTGGGCTTGGAGCTCGCGGGTGGGCACGAGCACGCACACCTGGCCGCCGGATGCCAGTTCGGCCTGGGCTGCGGCGATCCCGACCATCGTCTTGCCGGTGCCGGTGACGGCTTCGACCACGCCCCGTCGGCCCTGTGCGCGCCAGGCCGCCAGCGCCTCGACCTGCCACGCGTGCAGCGCCGGCCCGGTCCAACCCCGGGCAACCCGAGACCGAGCCACGACGGCGGCCGCTCCACCGTCTTGGGCGAAGTCCGGTTCGGTCGGCCACCAGCGCGGTGGTTCAGCGTCGTCGGCCCGGGCCCGTGCCGGCTGGCTCTCGAGCACCCGCAGCACATCGGCGGTGGTCAGCGAGACGCGCCCGCGGGTCCACAGGTGGTCACGCAGCATCGCCGCCGTCGCGCCCGGCTCGGCGATCAGCGCGCCGAGAACGTCGTCGAGATCGGCCACGAACCGTCAGGGGTTGGCGGCGCTGCCGTCCGCTCCGTCGGCACCGATCTCGGCGCTGTCCCCGTCGGCCTGCGGGTCGTCGGACAGGTCGACGCCGACATCGGTGGTGGTGATCTCGGGCTCGAAGTCGGGGTCGAGGTAACGGAGGTCCCAGCCGGTGATCCAGGCCCGGACGTACTGACGCATGCGGTTGGACGGCAGGCGCTCGAGACCTTCGACGTCGGGCGGCTCCCAGCCGTACGCGGTGGCGTGGATCGCCTTGAGCTTGGCGTAGGTGTGGTCGAGCTCGTCACGGTCGGGCGGCTGCAGCACGACCTGCTCCCGCTCGAGCACGCGCATCCCGGTCTCGGCCATCGTGGCCAGCAGGTCGGACTCGGTGGTCGCCTTGGCCCGGAGGCGCTTCGGGAGCAGCTCGACGTCGTTCTTGCCGACGAGCACCTGCGCCTCGAAGTCGTCGACGGTGGTCAGCGCGGCGCCGATCGGTGCCGCCGGATCGTCGCGGTCGCCCCGCACCCAGCGGGCCAGTTCGGCGTAGGACTTCGCCCGTTGCAGCAGCGAGTAGCGCCCGATGAGCTCGACCTCGTCGATCAGGACGATCCACCCGCGGCATCCCGCGGCCCGCATCAGCCGTGACACGAACCGGAAGCGCTGGACCGCGAGCTCGCGCTCCTTGACCGCCGCCAGCTTGTAGGTGGCTCCCGCCCCGGCCTCCTTGAGGCGGCGGCGCAGGTCGGCGACCGGCATCGCCTCCCCGGCCCAGAACCGCACGATCCGATCGGCGAACTCGGTGTCGCCTCGCGCGTACTCGTACAGGAACAGGCTGGCACCGAAGCGGTTGTCGACAGGCGCGTCGTCGCGGTGCACCCACCGGTAGAGCTCGGCGTACTCCGGCGAATCGGTACGGAGCCCGGTGGCGATCTCGTCGATCGCCGAGCCGCGCTTGCCGGGGACCCGGGCGTCGTCGATCGCGGCGCGGTACACCTTGGCCGGGTCGTGCAGCGCGGTCTCCTTGGAGATCACCACCTTCGACACGACGAAACCCGCGTCGAGCGCCCGGTGGGCGAGGTGCTCGAGGACGTGGCTCTTGCCCGACCCGAAGCCCCCTCCGATGATCAACCCACCCGCGGCGTCCGCCTCTGCCCCGCCGCCGGACCCCGCCGCCGCCACCCGGTCGAGGAGCTCCGCGAAGCGATCCTCGACCGCGGTCTGCAACGACCCGAGCGCGGCGACCGCGTCGCGGTTCGGCACGCCGGCCCGCAGCGCCTCGAGGGCCCGCCGCCGTTGCACCACATCGGGCGCGGAATTCGTGTCGGTCGTGTCGGTCATGTCGTCACCCCGAGCCGGACGAGCGACGAATACGGGTTGTCGCGTTGGCGGTCGCGGACCTCGTCGAAGATGCGGAGCTTCAACGCCTGGTACGCGTCGAGGCCCCGGTTCGGGTCCGAGAGGAACTCCGGAGCCGCGAGCACGACGATGCAGCAGTGGGCGAGCTCGTCGGTGTTGTCGACCAGTTGCCGCAGCAGCTCGTACGCGTCGAGCAACGCGGCCTTGGTGTAGTAGTTCCCCTGGCGCTCCTCGGGCCGGGGCCGGCGGGCGAAACCGAGGCGACGGACGTCGATCTCGAGCATCAGACCCGCGCGGTCGTTGGTCGACAGCCAGTGCGTGAGCGAGAACAGCATCGACCGAGCGTTGTGGCGACCGATCCGCCGGAAGATCGACGCCGACCGGAGCAGACCGATCTGGCGTAGGTCCCCGCGCAGCCAGTCGAGCACCGCCTTGTGCTCGGCCTCGGTGACCTGACCGGTCGCCAACTGGGCCTGGCAGAGGCGGAGCATGGCGATCCGGAAGTCCTGGGCCATGGCGAAGTCTCGGAACACCCGCTGCTGGAGGAGCCGGTTCACGTCCCGGCTGAGCTCGGCGGGATCGACCCCGTAGTGGGCGGCGACCGCACCCACCGAGACATCGTCGCTGCCCTCGGGCACCGGGTGGGCGGCGGCCGCCATGGCCGTGCGCACCGCGTGGTTGGCGAGGCCGGCCCAGTCGACCTGCGGGGCCAACGCGAAGAAGAGCTGGTCCATCATGTGGATTCGGGTGTCGGCGGCATCGACTCGCACGACCACGTACCGCCGTGCCGAAGCGTGCTCGGCGACCCGCGCGCTGAACGCTGGCGCCTGGTCGTCGTCGGCCACGACGAACTTCACTGCGGCGCCGCCCTGCTCCACGTACGTCGCGAGGTACTCGGTGTCGAGGAACTCGACGTAGGTGTCGGTGCCGATCATCGGCCGCCCCCGGTGAAGGAGATGCCGGCATAGACCTTCTCCTGACCCGAGCGCGTGACGGTGGTCAGGACGCCCGATCCCCGAGTCAGCGCACTCGCCGGAAGCTGCAAGGTCCGCCCGTCCTTGGTCGTGGTCCGCTCCGAGAGGTCGAGCAGGTACAGATCGCGGGCCAGCTCCTGCTTGGTGTAGTCGCGTCCCGAACCCGGCATCACCGTGAAGACCTTGTACACCTCGACCAGCTTCACCGTCGATCCCGGCCGCGTGCCAGCGGTCGATGCCACGACGAGGTCGTAGGCGGTGGCGAGGGCTTCGAGGAACGCCTCGGGCTTGAACTTGGGCGGCCGGTTCTGGAGCGCCCGCAGGGTCCGCACCAGCACCGACGGCCGGACCCGTCGGTCCTTGGCCTTGTCGATGAGCACGGTCGTGTCCGCGTGGACGACCGACACCACCGCCGGGTACGACAGGATCCGGTCGTCGGACTCGAAGACCTGGACCCCTTCCTCGGCGGCGAGGGCGAGCACCTCGGCCGTGAAGGCGCCCGACGAGAAGTGCTCCTGCTCGTCGAAGGTCCAACCACCCTTGGCGTCGCGGGCGACCGCCGCAGCCTCATCGGTCAGCCGGGCCGAACTCTCGAGGGCGGCGCGAAGGTCGCGCAGCTGGCCGTTCGCCGCTGATGCCTTGGCCTTCTTCGCCTCCCGGACGGCCGCTGAGAGCGAACGAACGAGCGCATCGGCGTCTCGCTCCATCCGGGCCAGGGCCCCCTCGAGGCTGGAGTCGGTGTCGGTCATGTCCCGTTCTTCCCCGTCGTCGGCCGAACATCGGGCATCGTAGAGGTGCCGTCGAGGCGGACCCGTCAGCCGGCCTCGCCCCACTCGGCCAGCCCCACGGTGCCGGCGGCGCTCCACCGGAAGCGGCGGTCGGCGACCACCGCCGCGTGCACCGGCTCGTGCTCGTGGGCCATCAGCGTCGCCAGCTCGATGGTGGTGAGTGATCGACCGGCAGCGAACAGGATCCGCTCAGCGACCGCGGCGGGCCGGCCCGACGTGGACACGAGGAGCCCGTCGACGAACGGCCCCGGTTGCTCGGCGACCCACGCCGACGCGTGAGGCGCGGCGAGCCCCCAGCGCTCCAGATCCCGGGCCAGGGTCGCCGGCGCCAGGACCCCGCCGTCACCCGCCAGGACCCGCGCCGTCTCGGCGACGAGACCAGCGGGATCGGTCGCCCACCAGTCCGGATGGCCGGCCACGAGGCGGTACGGGCCGGCCAACCAGAGCAGGAGGCGCGAGCGGACGTCGGGAAGCGTCGGCAGTCCCATCCCGACGAGCAGCGCTTCCAGTTCCATCGCCGGCGCCGCCACCCCCAACGCGTCGGCGGCTGAAGCGACCGCGCTCGTCAACGTCGGAGCGACCGCGGCAGCCCGGGCCCGCTCCTCGCCCTGGGCCCGGAGCTGGCGCACCCGCTCGTAGCCCACACCGAGCTCGACCCCCGCCGACAGCAGGTCGAGGGGTACACCGCCGCCCGTCCCGAGCACGCAGTGGGCGAACACCGCGCGGCGCCGGTCGTCGCCCACCGCCGCGAACACCTCGTCGAGACGATCCAGGAGCTCACCGACGGCAGGGACCTGGGCCGGGAGGAGGGTGAGCTGCACACAACGGGAAGGGATCGCCGCGCTCGCCATGTGGTCGGCGGCGACGTCGACGGCCAGGCCGACCAGCGTCGCCACCGTGTGTGCCCCGACTCCGGGCCAGGCCACGAGCTCACCGACGGACAGGTCCGCGACCGAACGCCAACTCGTGACGCCCCGCTCGTCCAAGCACCGGTCGATCCGGGCCGGGAGCCGCCGGGCCCCGAGCGCCTCGACCACGGTCGACAGCGCCGGCACGATGCTGCCGATCTGGGCCTCGGCGAGCCCGGCCAGCACCCGCCCCTTCAAGGCCGCGGTGATCGTGGGTCCAAGGCGCACTGGTTCCTGGCTGGCCGCAGGGAGCGGCACGGTCGCCAGATCGGCGGCGAACAGCACCGGCGCCCGACCCGGCGGCGTCGGCAGGAGCGACGCGAGGCGACGTCTCGTCGGGAGATCGAACAGCTCCACGGGGGCGAACACGTCGCCGAACCGGCCTGGGGCCTCCTCGAGCGCAGCGGACCGCCGGAGCGTGCGTTGCTGACCGTGCGCGCGAATACGACAGCGTACGCGTACGCGGATGCGGGCCGCGTCGGGAGTCGGATCGCCAACGTGCCGTCCCACCGGTTGTGGAGGGCGAACGCGCTCCGAATTCCGAGCCCGCTGGACTCGTGTTTCCGAGTTCAGGCTGCTCGATATTCCGACTTCCGCTACGGTGACTACGTGACCGGGCTACCTGCTGCTGTTCCTCGCAGGTTGGTGCCGCTCGTCCAGGATCGAATGGGTGAGGAACCCGTAGTGCTGCTGCAAGGCCCCCGAACCGTGGGCAAGTCACGGCTGCTGTCAGCGCTCGCGTTACGGGCAGGCGGCGAGGTGATCGACCTCGACGACCTGGCCGTGCGGGGAGCAGTCCGAGCTGATCCAACGTTCGCGATAGCCGGCCCGGCGCCGGTCTTCATCGACGAGTACCAGCACATCGTCGAAGTCCTCGATGCGATCAAATCGGAGCTGAACCGAGATCTCCGGCCGGGCCGGTTCGTCCTCGCTGGATCGACTCGCCACGACGCGCTCCCGGCCGCCGCGCAGGCGTTGACCGGTCGACTCCACCGGATCGACGTGTTCCCGTTCTCCCAAGGCGAGTTGGCCGGCACAACCGAGCACTTCCTCGACCGGCTGTTCGACGACCCCGCTGCGCTGCTGGGATCAGGACGCTCGACCGAGACCCGCGAGAGCTACGTCGACCGGATCGTTCGGGGCGGCTTCCCGCTCGCACTGACCCGCCCGACCGACGCCGGACGCAACCGCTGGTTCGACGACTACGTCGAACTGATCCTCGAGCGCGACGTCGCAGAGCTGGCCAACCTGCGACGCCGGACCCTCATGGGCCAGTTCGTCCGCCGGATCGCAGCCCAGACCGCCCAGGTGCTGAACGTCAACGCTCTCGCCGCCGCGACCGGCGTCGACTGGAACACCGCTGAGCTGTACGTGAAGCTCCTGGAGTCGGTCTTCCTGATCCAACGCCTTCCCGCGTGGGGCACCACGCTTCGAGCGCGAGCGACATCGAAGCCGAAGGTCCACATCCTCGACTCCGGCGTCGCGGCCCGCCTGCTCGGCGTCAGCGCGAAACGCCTCGCAGGACGCGACCCCGCTTCGCTCACCGAGCTCGGTCACCTGCTCGAGACCTTCGCCGTGGGCGAGCTGCGAAAGCAGGCTTCGTGGATGGACGGGATCGCCGGCCTGGGCCACTGGCGCACCTCCGACGGCGACGAAGTCGACCTCGTCATCGAACGCGACGATGGCACGATCGCCGCCATCGAGGTCAAGACCAGTTCCCGCGTGACCGGCAAGGACCTCCGCAGTCTCGAGAAGCTCCGTGACCTCGTGGGCCCCCGGTTCGTCGCCGGCGCCGCGCTCTACCTCGGGGACCGGACGTACACCTACAGCGACCGCATCCAAGTCCTTCCCGTGGACCGCCTCTGGGCCGGCTGATCGCGAGTACTTCGTCGCCGCCAGCCTGCGCTCTCTCGCCCTGCACACACACCGAGATCCGGCGCCACCGCTGACGCGACAGCAAGCACGAGGTCGACCTCGTCCACGACCACCCCGAGCAGCAGCTGTGCGGGCGGGTCGATCAGCCGGCGGGGGCGCTGCGCCTCCGGGGGAACCGGGGTCATGGAGCGAGTACGGGCGGCACGGGGTCGTCGGAGTGGAAGCTCACGCCCGTCACGACCACGAGCGTGCGCAGGCTCGGTTCGCGGCGCGAGCCGTCTCGGTTCCTTCGAGCTACTCGAGCGTCGCGTAGCTGGTGGAGCGATCGTCGAGGCGCTGATGGCGGATCTCGTCGACGCAAACAGCCAGGTCCGCGAGGTAGTTCTCGATGACGGGTGCGTTCCCGGCGCTCACGGTCGCGTGCAGGGCGTCAGGGGGTTTCTGGCGGTCATGGAACCAGCCGCGGGCCTGGAGGGCGTCGCCGAGCGCGAACACGTCGAGCAAGGCTCCGGCCTCGCCCTCGGCCGCTGCGATGGCAACGATCTGGGCTTCGGGTTCGCCGACCACGTCGAGCTCGGGGATGGCACGCACCCCTTCCACCATCCGATCGCGGGTGTCGAGGGTGAGTCGGGTGAGGCGCTGGTAGCCGTCGGTGCCGAGGTGGTGCAGGATCGCCCATGCGCATGCCATCGGCAGTGCGGCACGGGTTCCCTGCATGTTGGGCGACGCGTAGAACCCGCCGAGCCAGTCGTCGAACACGAACGTCTGGTAGCGGCGGAGCGCCTTGGTGCGGTGCAGGAGGACCGAAGCACCTTTCGGGGCGTAGCCCAGCTTGTGGATGTCGGCCGAGATGGTGGTCACACCCTCGACCCGGAAATCCCACGGGGCGACTGGTTCGCCGAGCATCTCCATGAAGGGCAACACGAACCCGCCCATGCACGCGTCGGTGTGGAAGTTCGCATCGACGGACGCAGCGAGGGCGGCGAGCTCGGGGATCGGGTCGATCACCCCCTGCGGGTACTGCGGTGCCGAACCGACGACGAGCACCGTGTTCGGGTTGACGAGCGCAGTGGCGGCATCGACGTCGGCGCGCCAGTCGCTGCGCACGGGAACCTTGCGGACCTCGATCCCGAAGTAGTGCGCAGCCTTGTGGAACGCGGCATGGGCGCTGACCGGCAGGACCATCTCGGGTTCGGTGATGCCCCGTTCGTCGCGGCCTCGTTGGCGGGCTGCCTTGACGGCCATGAGGATGCTCTCGGTGCCGCCCGAGGTGAGGAACCCAGCCGCGTCGGGCCCGTGCAGAAGGTCGGCGGTGATGCCCACGACCTCGGACTGGATCCGACCCAGGCTCGGGAAGGCCGCCGTGTTGAGGGCGTTGTCGTGGAGGAACATCGTGGCGACAGCCTCGAGCACGTCGTGGGCCTCGGGGCCGGCGTCGTAGACCATCCCGAACGTCCGCCCCCCCTGCCAGCGCACGTCGTCGCCACGCTTGGCCGCGAGCGCTTCGAGGATCTCGGCCTTGTCCATCCCCTTCGCTCCGAGTCCGAGGGCCACGGGCGGGCACGCTACCGAGCGCCCTGTGGCGGTGCCGGCGTTCCCGCGGCGTCCCGTCTCAGCTCCATTCGGCGACTGCTCGCACCGCGGCGGCGAGCTGTCCGGCTCCTGCCGCAAGGGCATCGCGCTCCCACGTGCCGTCATCTGGGGTGAAGCAGCAGCGGTAGGCCCAGACGACCGATGCGTGGTCGGGGTGCTCCCGCAGGCCCCGGCGATGCACCCACTGCTCCTGGTAGGTGGCGATGAGCTGTTCCTCGTCGCTCGCCGTGCCGAGCTCGACCGATGACGCGTAGAGCATGGCCTCGGGGAAGAGGTCGCGGATGCCGTTGGCGATCTGTCCCGACTTCGCTCCCGTGGTCGCCGCGGGGTTGTCGACGGTCGGTTCGATCCGGGCAGGGTCGAACCGGCTGTGCAGGAACTCGTCCTGGGTGCTGCCGGGGGCTGCGTCGGACAGGAAGGTGACCTCACCGCGGGGTCCGTGGCCAGTGTGCAGATCGAAGACGAAGCCACGCTCGACGCCACCGAGATGCTCCCCGGCGAGCTCCTCGATGATGCGAGTGGACTCCTCCGTGCGGTCGCCTCCGAAGTGGAGGCCGTCGGGGTGCCGGTACTGGCCCATCGTGATGCCGTCGCGCACCCACACCAGGCCCCGCTGGGCCACCAGATCGCCGGCCGCGGCGAAGAGCGTCTCGGTCGTCGGGAGCGTTGGCGTATCGGGGCAGGCGAGCGGGTGGATCTCGTCGTAGGCGTCGTTGTGGGCGGGTTGGTCGTCGTCGCGTCGCCAGTTGCGGTTGAGGTCCACGTTTTGCTCGTTCTGGCGGCGCCACCATGCCATTCCCCACGGGTTCACCGCATGCACGACGACCACCGCCGTGTCGGCTGGCAGCGGATCGGACCCGAGGGCAGTGATCAGATCGCACTGCAGCGCCGAACCGGCAAATCCCTCGACGCCGTGCACGCCCGACATGACGAGCAGGACGCGTCGCGGATCCTTGGCGCCGACCGTGGCGACGTCGATGGTCAACTCCTGGCCGTCAGGACCTGGCGCGGCGATCGAATGAGCGACGGTGGCGATGCCGGCGCCCATCGCGGCGCGACGGAACCGGGCCCGACACTCGTCGTAGGTCAGCGGAAGGCGACCGAGCTCCACCTCGCGGTCCTACCAGGTTCTGGCCAGGCGCAGCGCCGTTCCTGGGGGTGTGGGTGTTCGCGCGGGAGACGTCAGCTGCCGTGCCCCGCTGATCCGACGCTCCCTGTCCGATGGCCAGGTTGTCCACGGCGTTCAGCCCTGGCGGCCCGGGACGAGGCCCATGAGGATGAGGCGGGTCGACGCCCTGGCCTGCTCGACCGGGTCGACCGGCGCCTCTCCCCGCTGGCGGGCGATGGCGTCCATCGGGGTGTGCAGCACGAGGAGCCCCTGCATCGCCGCCCAGCACAGCCTGGACGCGTCGTCGATGTCGAGTGACGGGTTGTAGCGCTCGGCCACGGCTCGGATGGTCGCCTCCAGGAACGAGTAGGCCTGCTCGCCCCACTCCTGGTAGTCGGGATCCGTGGTGTCCACGAGGTCCGCTCGGAAGACGATGGAGCAGTGGGCCGGGAAGTCCCGACCGGTCACGACGTAGGCGACGCCGACCTCGAGCAGTCGTTCCTTCGGATCCTCGACGCGGTCGGCCGCTGCTTCCATGTGGGCGTGCAGCTGTTGGAAGGCCTCCACGGCCAGCACCGCCCTGCGTCTCGATTCGAGTCCGGGGTCAGGCATGGGGGGCTTCGCCGACGAGAGCCGGACCCGATCCGACTCAGCCCCAGGCGTCGAACACGGCCCGGCTCACCGCGGCCCGCAGCGTCGGACCGGCGGCGCTGGCGCCGTTGCCCCAATCGGCCACGTCGTCGGCCATCACGGCCAGCACCCAGGCGCCCCGGTCGGTCTCGAACAGCCCGGCCTCGCAAGAGACGCCGGGGTAGGAGCCGCTCTTGGACCACAGCCGCAGCGGAGAGCGCAGCCCGAAGTCGGGGAGGTCGGGGCTGAAGGGCACGTCGCGGGCGAAGCCATCGCGGTGCTGATGCCGCCATGCGATCGCCTTGCACCGCGCCGCGATCGGGCCTTCGTCGGCGAGCACGGCCCACGACCCGGCCAGTCCCCGGGGCGTCGCCAGCCCGAACTGTTCCGGTGGCATCGTCCAGACGGTCGGCGATTCGATCGAGAGGCCGTCGCAACCGAGACGCTCGACGGCACCGTTCACGGCGCCGGGCCCGCCGAGCGCGTCGAGCAGCAGGTCCGTGGCGACGTTGTCGCTCACGATCATCATCAGCGTGGCGCAGTCCTGGAGGGTCGGTCGGAGACCGGCGGAGAGGAACCGCAGCACGCCGCTGCCGCCGCGGGCGTCCCGGTAGCCGGCGTCGATCGTCGTCTCGTGGTCGGGGTCGACCCGGCCTCGAGCCACGGCCTCGGCGAAGGCGAGCAGGACGAGGACCTTCGCCGCGCTCCCGGTGGCGAACCGGCGATCGACGTCCCCCACCCGCAGCTCCGCCCCGGTCCCCAGGTGGCGCCCGTAGACCGCCGCGGTCCCCCCGAACGCACCGACGAGCGCGGCGACCTCTTGCTCCGCTGCCATCACCGGGCACGGTAGGCAGGCCGAGGTGCGATCGTCAGAACCGAGGGGGCCAGAAGATCGGCGGGAGGAGTTCAGCCGAATGCGGTTGCCGCCGCGACCACTGCCGTCCCGAGGGCGTCGACGTCCCGGGTGTCGTCGCTGACCAGGAGGATGAGCAGGTCATCGGTGGCGGGGTCGACCTGCATGTAGGCGGTGAAGCCAGGGATGGCGCCGGAGTTGGCGATGCCGGTGGCGGTGGGCGGGTCGGACGGGAAGACGCCGAGGCTGTGGCCCTCGGCGGGGAGCCCGTCGATCATCTCCTCGTAGGTGGCCTCGGAGAGCAGTTCGCCGTGGGCGAGGGCACGGATGAAGGTGGCGAGGTCGGGGACGGTGGAGACGAGCGAGCCGGCGGCTCCGGCCGCGGTCTCGAGGGCGGTGTACGGGCTGGCGTCGGTGGTGCCGCCGGCGAGGTCCGACGAGTAGCCGGTGATCGGTGCACGCTGGGGGTCGGGGGCGAAGTAGGTGGTGGTCAGCCCCAGCGGTTCGACCAGGCGGGCGTCGAGGTTCTCGGTGAGCGATCGGCCGGTGACCTGTTCGAGGAGGAGCCCGGCGACGATGTAGTTGGTGTTCGAGTAGCCGAAGTTCTTCCCGGGTTCGAAGTCCAGGGGTTGGTCGGCGACCAGGGCGAGGACGTCGGTCGGGGTCCAGGCGCGGGCGGGGTCGGCGAGCACGGCCGGGACGAGCTCGCCGTCGGTGTGCTCGGGCAGACCGCTGCGATGCGCGAGGAGCTGGCGGGTGGTGATGCCGTCGGGGATGGCGAGGTCGGGGAGGTAGGTGATGAGGGGTGCGTCGAGCTCGATGGCTCCTTCGTCGACGAGCTGCAGCACCATGACCGCGACAACGGTCTTCGAGAGGCTGCCGACCCGGAACGGCGAGTCGGGCGTGACGACTTCGTCGCCGTGGCCGGTTGCACCGGCCGCGAACAGCTGGAGGCCCGAGCCGTGTCGTTCGATCCCGACCGCGACCGCGCCGGGCCCGCGTGCCGCCCACTCGTCGAGCGTCGCCTCGATGGCGCGGGACGGGTCGACCGCCGTGCCGGTCGTGGTGGTCGAGTCGGGCGTTGCCGAGGGGTCCTGCCCGCTGTCGGTGCAGCCACCGCCGCTGAGGATCGCGATGGCGAGCGCGGCGCGCCCGCATGCGGATCTCGAGGACGTCACCAGTGGAGCTCTCCATCAGGACGGCGGTGCCGGAATGTCATCGTGCGTTCGTCGCCTCGTCATCAGCTGGCCCCGGAACCGGCGAACGGCCGTCGGTACCGTCGAGTGTCGATCAACAGAGGAGTATCCACGATGCGCGTGGTGGTGACCAACGACGACGGCGTGGCCAGCCCCGGCCTGCACGCTCTGGCCCGATGCCTGGTGGACGACGGACACGAGGTCACGGTCGTGGCCCCGTCGTCGGACTACAGCGGCTACTCGGCCGCGCTCGGACCGCTCCACGTCACCGGCCAGATCGCCTTCGCCCCGGTCCGTGTCGCCGAGCTCCCCGCCATGGAGCTGATCGCCGTCGAGGGACCGCCGGCGCTCTGCGTGCTCGCGGCGTGCCTCGGCGGCTTCGGTGCGAGCCCCGAGCTCGTCGTGTCCGGCATCAACGCCGGGGCCAACACCGGGCGGGCCGTCCTGCACTCCGGAACGGTCGGGGCGGCCTTCACCGCCAACAGCTTCGGCGTTCCCGGCATCGCCGTGAGCCAAGCCGCGGGCGAGACGCACCACTGGGAGACCGCAGCTGTCGTCGCCGCCGGCCTCGTCGAGTGGATCACCGCGCAGCGCGATGTGTTCACGCTCAACGTGAACGTGCCGAACGTCCACCAGCGCGCCATCGCCGCGCACGCCGCCATGCTCGACGCCGGGGGCGAGGTCCAGACCGGGGTGATCGAGGCGGGCGAGGGCGTCCTGCAGCTCAAGTTCGCATCCTCGCCGCCGCGTCCGGGCACCGACACCGCCATCCTGGCCGCCGGATGCATCGCGATCACCCCGCTCCACGCCGTCCGACCTGCGGAAGTGGCGGTCGACCACGCCCTCGTCGACATCGAGAACGCTCTCCGTTCCTCGAGCGAACACGAGCGGGTGGCGTAGGGCGGGCAGCCGCGCCGACCTACGTCGCCGGCTGCCGGCGCTGGGCCCAGGGCAGGGGGGACGGGTCGTCGGGGCCGGCGGCGATGAGGGCGGCGAGGTCGGGCTCGGCGACGGGGCGGCCGGACCAGGCGTCGACGCCGACGTTGACCATGCGGTCGTGCTGGCGCCACTTCTCGTGGACGTGGCCGTGGAGGAGCCAGCGGCCATCGTCGAGGGGGCGCTGGTCGAGGTAGCGGTCGACAGTGCCGGAGTCGCCCCGGTACGGGAAGTGGCACAGCAGCACCGGCGTCCCCGCCACCTCGAGCTCCACCGAGCCGTGGTGGAGCTCGGCGAAGCCGGCGTCGAGGTAGCGGTCCGTCCACTCCTCGCCCCGCCGGCCGGCGTCGAAGGGGCGGTCGTGGTTGCCGAGCACCAGGTGCTTCGTGCCGACCAGGCGGGCGACGTTCGGCAGCGTCTCGGCGATGCGGCCCATGGCGACGTCGCCGAGCACCCACACCTCGTCGCCGACGTCGACCACCTCGTTCCAGGCCCGCACGAGGGCTTCGTCCATCTCGGCGGCGTCGGCGAAGGGGCGGTCGGTGTAGCCGATCACGTTCGTGTGGCCGAGGTGGAGGTCGGCGGTGAACCAGCGCATCGCCCCTCCATCGTGGCGCGGCTACGCCGAGCGGCCACCGTCGAGCCGGCCGTGCTCCTCGACCACGGCGGCGATGGCCGCGTGGACGGAGGCGGCGCCGATGACGAACGCGACGTTGCCGTCGAAGCGTCCGCCGGTCACCGCGAGAACCCGAGGTGGTGGCTGAGGTCGCCGGTGAGGTCGACGACGAAGCGGCGCTCGGCGAACGCCCACCCGCCGGCCCCGAGCTCGAAGCGGTCGACGTAGCGGCCGGCGATGATCGGCTGCAGCGGCAGCCCGTCGAGCGCCTGCAGCACCAGGTACGACGACCGGGCGACGACCGCGGCGTCGCCGTCGGGCTCGAGCACCGTGTCGACGACCAGGTGCTTCGTGCGGGGCGTGCCGTCGTCGTGGCGCTTCGTCATCGACGCGTAGAACGCCGCCACCGCCTCGTCCCCGGCGGCCAGGACGGTGCCGTGCTCGTCGGCCAGCACGCCGCCGGCGAACAGCGCCCCGACGCCGTCGAAGTCGCCGGCATCGATGCGCTCGCAGTAGCGCCCGAGCAGGTTGCGGACGTGATCTCCGGCGCTCAACACGGCGGAGGACGCTACGGTTTCCCGCACCACGACGACGGGAGGAGGGTGTCCATGTCCGCGACTGCTGCGACGGCCCTTCCTCCGCGCGCCTGACGCCCTTTCGGGCCCGGCCGCCGCTCCGTCACACTCGTGTTCCGCTCGCCCTGCGAGCGCCCGCCCCGAGAGGCACCCTCCCCTTGACCGATCCCCTGCTCGCCTACGGCTGGAGCGACCGCTGGGTCGCCCTGCTTGCCTCGGTCGACCGACCCGACGTCACGCCCGGGCGCGTCGTGCGCCACGACGGCGTCGCCGTGCAGGTGGCCGGCCGCGACGGCGTCCGCCCGCTCCCGGTCATGGCCACCGTCGACCCCGTGCCCATCGTCGGCGACTGGGTCGTCACGAACGACGAGGCCGTCGTCGACGTGCTCCCCCGCGCCTCGCTCCTTCGCCGCCAGGACCCCGACGGCGGGGAGCAACCGCTCGTGGCCAACGTCGATGCGGTGCTGGTCGTTTGCGGCCTCGACCGACCGGTGAAGGCGGGCCGGATCCAGCGGGTCATCGTGCTCGCCTGGGACGCCGGCGCCACGCCGATCGTGGTGCTCACGAAGGCCGACGTGACCAAGGACGTCGACGCAGCCATCGCCGACGTCGACGTCACGAACCTCGGCGTGGAGGTCATCGCCGTGTCGGCCACGAGCGGCTTCGGCATCGATGTGGTCCGCGAGCGCTGCGCCGGCCGCACGATCGCCATGATCGGCGAGTCGGGCGCAGGGAAGTCGACGCTCACCAACGCGCTGCTGGGCGAGGACGTGGCCAGCACCGGCGACGTGCGCGCCAGCGACTCCAAAGGCCGCCACACCACGACGTCGCGCCAGATCCACCTGCTGCCGGGCGGCGGGGTGCTCGTCGACACACCCGGCATCCGGGGCGTCGGGCTGTGGGTCGACGACGAGAGCGTCACGGCCATGTTCGGCGACGTCGAGCTCCTCGCCGAGGAGTGCCACTTCACGGACTGCGGGCACACCAACGAACCGGGATGCGCCGTGCACCTGGCCGTCGAGTCCGGCGAGCTGCCGGCCGAGCGGCTCGAGGCCTGGCGGATGGTGCGACGGGAGGCGCAGTCGATGGAGCGGCGCTCCGACCCGCGGGCGCGGCACGCCTACGACCGGCAGTTCGGTCGGGTCGCCAAGGAGGCCCAGAAGCGCAAGCGCCCGGGCTGACCGTCAGGCCGGCCAGGGGTAGGTGACGCCCGTGAGCTCCTCGCTCCGGGCCCACAACTTCGCGGCCGCCTCCGTGTCAGACGCGGCGCTCGTGCGGCCGACCCGGGTGGGGTGGCCGCGCTGCTCGCGTAATGCGTCGGGCCCCCAGTAGTCGCCGGCGCCGACGTCGGGCATGGTCGAGGCGTAGAGCTGGGGCAGGGCGCCCATCTGGTCGGACTGGCCGACGAGCTTGTCGGACAGCTTCGTGAGGAAGCCCATGATCGGGTTGCCGGCGGCGGGACCGGAGGTGAGGTTCGTCGACGCGTAGCCGGGGTGGGCGGCGACCGCGGTGAGCGGGGTCGAGGCCGCCACCGCGCGGCGCTGGAGCTCCGAGGTGAACAGCAGGTTGGCCAGCTTCGACTGCCCGTAGGCCCGCCAGCGCGAGTACCGGCCCTTCTCCCAGTTGAGGTCGTCCCAGCGCATCGAGCCGAACTTGTGCGCGTTCGAGGAGACGTTCACGACCCGGGGCTCGGGCGCCCGCAGCAGCGCCGGCAGCAGCAACCCGGTGAGGGCGAACGGGCCCAGGTGGTTCGTGCCGAACTGCATCTCGAAGCCGTCGGCGGTGGCGGCCTTCGGCACGGCCATGACGCCGGCGTTGTTCAGGAGCACGTCGAGGTGCTCGAGCTCGCCGTCGAGCCGGGCGGCCGCGGCGCGGACCGACGACAGGTCCGACAGGTCGAGCGACACGACCTCAGGGGCGGGGCCGGTCGCCTTCGCCGCCACCGCATCGAGGGCCGCGGCCGCCTTCTGCGCGTTGCGGCACGCCAGCAGCACCCGAGCGCCCTTGGCCGCCAACGCCTCGGCGGACCGGAGGCCCAACCCGCTGTTGGCGCCGGTGACGACCACCGTGCGCCCGGTCTGGTCGGGGATGTCGACAGCTGTCCACTTCGTCATGCTGCGCATCCTCGCACCGCCAGGCTCACGGCCGGCAGGCCCAGGGCTGCCAGCCGGCGTCGTCGTACAGGTACCGGGCGTACTGGGCGTTGTAGTACGCGCTGTACACGCTGCTCCACGGTTGGCCGGTGACCGACGTGAACGCCGAGCGGTGGACGTCGTTGATCTGGAAGAGGCCGTGGTTGCGGCCGCCCGAGCTGACCGCGCCGGGGTTGAGCCCGGACTCGCAGCGGGCGACCTCGCGGGCCTGGGCGTCGACGTCGGCGAACCAGGCCTGGACGGCCTCCTCGACCGAGCCGGCGGTGGGTGCCGGGGC
>JACDCH010000632.1 GCA_013694495.1 Acidimicrobiia bacterium
GAGGGTCCTTGCGCGTTCGGCCGGACCCTCGCCCGTCACACCGCTCCCACGCCAACCCGCCCCACGTCCTCGCCCAGCACGACGCCACGCGCCCCGCGCGTCCTCACCCAGTCAGGCGCTCAACAGCAGGTTGCCGTGGCGGAGATCGGGATGTTCGTGCGGTAGGGCGAGGTCGCCGCTGGCACGTGGACGAGGCGGGGCGGTTCGAGCACGTGCGTGTGGAAGTACGTCGGTTGTGCGAGAGTCGGATCGGCGACCGGTGTGCCGGGCGCGTACGACGTGTGGCCACCTCCGTCGACTCTGAACAGGTAGTCGACGCCGACGATATCCACGAAGTCGCCCGGGATGTTGGCCTCGTAGGTCGTGACGACACCGAGGTTCTCGATCGGCTCCGAGGCGAGTACGACGTTCATGGCGTCTCGTGTCCAGCTCGGGTCGTCCCAGGCGGCTGTGCCCGCCGTCGTCGGACTCGTGCGGTACGCGACGGTCGCTGTGCATCCGCCGGTCGGGCAGGAGACATCGATGCGGACCGCGTATCCGGTGTCAGCCGGCGTGAAGAGGACGGGCTGGTGCGTGACCACCGGAGCGGCGTCGACCGGTACGACCCACGCTGCCCGGGCTGCGGTGGCGGACGAGGGGAAGGTCGATCTCGTCGTACCGGCGACGAGCTCGATGAAGTACTCCACGCCGGGTTCGACGACGCTGGTCGCTGGGATCTGCCCGGTGGCCTGCAGGGCTCGCGATCCTGCCGGGTCCTCGACCAACTGCATCGGAGCCGTCAGGTAGCCGCCGTCCGTCTCGGCGCTTGACCGGTAGAAGAGGGTCGCCCCACACAGGGCTGCCGACGGGCACTGCACGTCGCCAGTGACGGGCAGGACGCGTCCGGCAGGCGCGGAGCCCGCTGGCTCGTGAACAACGCCCGCACCGTCGACCGCCGGCGCAAGCAGTGAAGCGGCACTTGCGCGTACCACCTCGCGCTGCTGGGCGGAGGCATCGTCGCTCGCCACGACCGTCGTGACGGCCAGCAAGGAGCAGGCCAACAGAGCGATGCCGACGCTGCGACGCCGCAGCGAGCGAGACCCATTCGACCGTGCGCTGACGCGCGCGCATGAAGTCACCAGCAGACCCATCCCGTTCCCTCCCGACCCCTTGGCACCTTGCTTCGGTCTTGTTCGGCACGACCGAGGCCAGGCACAAGGCTTCCGTACGGGCCATTACGGAAATGACGAACTGCCCAGCCCGATTCGCCACTCAGCGTGATGCAATCTCGTCGGCTGCCAACGATGACCACGGACGCGGTCCGGCCCTCACGGTCGATGAAGGCGGGCTTGGCGTCGTCCGCATGATGAAACCCAGTGCTGAGGCGCCCAACTCGAACGTGTTCACGCTCGGCTCGACGGTGAGTCGAAGCCGGCGGAGGTTCCGCTGGGGGGCGGTTCGTCATCCAGGACGACCTTCCGGGTCAATGAACCTCGCCAGATCGACGTATCGTCGATCCCATGGCCCTCAAGCGCGGTGACAAGGCGCCCGACTTCACCCTGCTGGACCAGCGCGGGGAGCCCTTCACGCTGAGCGAGTCGCTGAAGCGCCGGAAGGTATGGCACTTAATCTTCTTCTATCCGAAGGCCGACACGCCGGGCTGCACCACCCAGGCCTGCGGGCTGCGCGACGTGGCCGCTGACATCGGCGACACCGTCGTCGTGGGGATCAGCCCCGACAAGCCGGCGAAGCTGAAGAAGTTCGACGACAAGTACGGGCTCGGCTTCGCGCTGCTGGCCGACGAGGACCACGCGGTCGCCGAGACGTACGACGTGTGGACCGAGAAGTCGATGTACGGCCGCACGTACATGGGCATCCTCCGATCGGCGTTCCTCGTCGACCCCAAGGGCAAGGTCGAGCAGGCCTGGTACAAGGTCAGCCCCAAGGACACGGTCACGAACCTCCTGCAGTCGCTCGAGGCCTGACCGCCACCCTTCGACCTCACAGGATCGAGGTCCCCGTCGTTCCCCTCTCGATGCCGACCCCGACGACGACGGTGCCCTTCCAGGCGGTGCTCGACGCCCACGGGTCGGCCCTGCACCGGCACCTGGTCGGGGTCCTCGGTCCGCACGACGGCGCCGACGCCTACCAGGAGACGTTGCTGGCCGCGCTGCGGGCGTGGCCCCCGCGCCATGACGGCAACCTGCGGGCCTGGTTGTTCACCGTCGCCCACCGCAAGGTGATCGACCACGCCCGGGCCCGCGACCGGCGCCCGGTGCCGGTCGGCAGCGTGCCGGAACACGGCAGCTCCGGCGGGATCGGCGCCGGCCCCGACCTCGACCTGTGGGCCGTCGTCCGGAGCCTGCCCGACAAGCAACGGGCCGCCGTCGCCCTTCGCCACGGCGACGACTGGAGCTACGCCGACATCGCCGCCGTGCTCGGGATCTCCGAGGCCGCCGTCCGCCAGAACGTCACGGCCGGTCTCGACCGGCTGAGGGAGGTGCTCACATGAGCGACGCGCTGCTGGCCGAGCTCACGCTCGGACCGCCGATCGAGGCCGGCGCCCACGCGGCGGCCACCGCCTCGGCGCTGGCCCGGGCCGACCGGGAGGGCCTCGTCGAGGTCGCGCTGGCCCACCAGGACAGCCCGATCGGGGTGCTCACCCTGGCGGCCACGTCGGCCGGCCTCGTCCGGGTCGGCTTCCCGCGCGAGCACGACACGATGGCCGACGAGCTGGCGGTCGAGCTGTCGCCCCGGGTCGTGGAGCTTCCGAAGCGGCTCGACCGGGTGCGGCGTCAGCTGGACGAGTACTTCGCCGGGCGGCGCCGGGACTTCGACCTCGACGTCGACCTGCGCCTGGCCCGGGGCTTCCGCCGCACGGTGCTGGAGCGCCTGTACGAGGACGTCGGCTACGGGCAGACCCGGTCGTACCTGGAGCTGGCGGCGATGGCCGGCAGCCCCCGGGCGAGCCGGGCCGTCGGCTCGGCGATGGCCACGAACCCGGTGCCGATCGTGGTGCCCTGCCACCGGGTCCTGCGCACCGGCGGCGCGCTGGGCGGCTACGGCGGCGGGCTCGACGTGAAGCGCTGGCTCCTCGCCCTCGAGGGTGCCGGGGGCCAGCTCCCGTTCGACGGGTCGGGCGGAGCTCAGCCCAGCTTCGAGGCGAGGAGCTCGTAGGCTTCTCCCACGGTGGCGATCTCCGCCAGCTCCGCGTCGTCGATGCGCACCCCGAACTCCTGCTCGAGCGCCTCGACCAGCTCGACGAGGTCGAGGCTGTCGGCGCCGAGGTCGTCGGCGAAGTGCGTCTGGGGCACCAGCGGCGCGTCCCGGAGGTCGAGGACGTCCACCGTCAACGCCTCGAGGCGCCGGAAGAGGGGGCTCTCGGTCACGACCAGGGTGGTTTCCATACGACGCATGGGACCCTGGCTACCCCGACTTGGTTACACGTTCGTCACGGGACCGTCACAAGCCGTCGAAACGTTGGCCCTGCCCGTGACCCGTCCGGGTGTCGTCGGCATCGAGCATCCAGTTCCGGAGAACCGTCACCCCCGTCACGAAGACGGCGAAGATCACGAGCCGCCGCAGTGAGTCCATGCCCCGACATTACGCTCGCTCTCCGCGGCGCCCCGATACTCCAATTGGTAGAGAGAGCGGATTCAAACCCCGCGCAGTGTGGGTTCGAGTCCCACTCGGGGCACTCAGTACTTCGGCCCGACGATGACGTCGAGCTTCGCCACGCTGGCGCGGCGGGCCACCGACACGGAGTTCCTGTTGTTCCGGCGGTGCTCGACCTCGAGACGGTCGCAGGCGGACTCGAAGATCTGCAGGATGTCGGCGGACTCATTGGTGAGGAAGTAGCGCAGGTACGCGTAGGAGACGCCGTTGGCGCCTCGGACCCGGTTGATCACGCGACAGCCGTCGCTGTGGACGAGACCCCGCACGAGGCGGTCCGGGTGGCGATTGACGGCGATGGCCTCCTGCCACGGCTCCAGAGTGATTGTGCGCTCGTGCTTCCTCCCGGGGCCGTGCTGCGGGAACAGGCAGATCCAGTGCTTCGAGTTGGAGTAGAGCTCGGTGCACCCCTGGCGCCCGATGTAGCCGACGTGCCGCCCGGGCAGCACGGCTCCGACGGCTGAGGCGATCTCCTCCTTGATGCCGGGATAGGCGTCGCAAGCGGAGATCCGCAGCCGCCAGACACCACGCGGCCCGAGTGAGAGACAGCCGTCGCCCAGGTACTGGCCGAGCAGGTAGGCGTATGCCGCCTCGTCCAGCTGCGCCCGCCGCTCACAGACGTCGCCAACATGCTGGGTGCTGCCCGCTCGCATCGGCGAGGCCAGGGTGGCGGCGAGGCCGGCCGCCAGCCAGGACCGGAGCTGGGCCCGGGACACACCGGTGCGGCGGGCCACCTCCGCCTTGCTCAGCCCGAGACTGGCGAGGCGAAAGACCTCGTGGACGTCGGCGTCGGGGCGCACCGGCCGCCATCGTACCACCAAGGGCGAACGTGTGTTCGCCGTAGGGTCAGCCGACGAGGTTGGGGGAGCGGCAGGCGATCGAGCGCCAGAAGACGTCGGCCCCGGCGACGTTCAGGCCGAACAGGTCGGTCAGGGGCCCGAGGAGCGCGTTGTCGACGCTGGTGATCAGGGGGTTCACGATGTCGTTCGTGACGGGGGTGAGGATCGAAGCGATCTGCGTCGGGGTGAGGCTCACCGCGAGGCCGAGCAGGGTCCGGGCCGTGACCAGGAGCCCGCTCGTCGTCACGCCGAGGCCGGAGAGCCCGACGGTGTTGCTGCCGGTCTCCTTCTTCGCATCGAAGGCGTCGGGTGGCATCCGGAACGTGGCGGTGGTGGTGGCGGTAGGCCGTGAGGTCGAGGCCCCCATCGTGGCCTGGATGTCGACGTTGATGAGGCCCACGAGGCCGACGAGGGTGACGTTGCCCGTGACCCGGATCGGGATCGAGATGCCGGCCTGCAGCAGCGAGGTGACGACGCTCACGTCGATGCCGTTCGGAGCGGCCAGGGTGGGCGTCCCGGCCAGGGTGCCGCACACGATGGCCGCCAGGGTCCCGCCCGCGAAGGCCGTGGCCAGGTTGAGGTTGAGCGGGCCGACCTGCACGTTCACCGTACCCACGAGCGGGATGGCGAGCGGCACGTTGACGATCGTCCCGCTGGCGGTGAGGTCGATCTGCGCTGTCTCGGCGTAGGCCCCGATCCCGCCGCAGGCGGGCTGGGGTGGCTGGGTGACGTGTATCGACGTCGTCAGGTTCATGATCGAGGGAGGAACGCTCACGGTGAGCCCCGGCACCGCAAGGGAGTTCGTGCCGTTGGCGAGGAACGCGCTGCCGGCGATGAGGTCGAGGACGTTCACGCGCGTCTCGGCGGCGGCGTCGCTGGTCGGCGCCACGGACACCACGTTGCCGAGGCTCACCGTCAGGGCGGTCACGCTCGTGCCGATGCTGCGGAGGACCGTGGCGTTGGCCACGTCTCCCTGACGCTCGAGGACGTCGGCGGTGGCCAGGGCGAGGTTCGAGTACGTCACGTTGGCGGCGAGGAGCTGTTCGACGGAGCCGAACCCCATCTGGGCCGCCAGGTCGAACAGGCTGACGCTGGCCGTGGCCAGGCCGGTGTAGCTGACGAGGCTGAGGTTCAAGGCGTCGTTCAACATGCCGTTGAGCAGCGCCGACTTCTGGGTGCTGAGGTTGACCGCGAACGACCCGATGGAGAAGCACGCCTGCGGTCGTCGGGACGCAACGGCCCGGCGGGTGGTGGTGCCGGTGCCGGGTCGGAAGAAGTAGTCGACGGTGGCGGTGGCGGTCACCTCGACGGCGTCGGGGATGGCCCCGCCGCCCAAGGCCACGAAGCGGCCGGAGCCGTTGATCTGCCCGAGTTCGTACGTGACGACACGGCTCACGCCGGCGGTTCCGAGGTTCCGGTTGGTGCTCTGGGCCACGGCGCCCGTGGAGTCGATCTCGGCGGAGAGCTGCGAGACGGTGCGGCCGTCGAGGCGGCGGGACAGGTCGAGGGCGACGACGTCGGCCAACGCCTGCATGTCGCGGCGAGCGACGCGTTCGAACCCGAGGTCGACCGCGATCGAGGCGAAGGCGATCAGCGTCGTCATCACGAGCGCCACCAGCGGCAGGACGGCGCCGCGGTCGCGGGGCTCGTTCACGGGCTGCCCACCCGTCATGGGTTGGCCTCGGCCACCGACGTGAAGTCGAGCGTGCTCGGGAAGATGAAGTTCATGAGGGGCGGCGCCGGCAGCAGCGGGTTCGAGCTGTACGGGTAGGCGACCGTGACCGTCACACACGTCCGAGCAGTGGCCGGTGGAGGCGGGCTCGTCGGGCAGGGCGCCCGGGTGACGTTGCAGGTGAGCCGGCCGTCGTTGCAGGCGACGCCGCTGTAGGAGCCGATCGCGTCGGTGACCGCAGACGTGGCGTTCGTGATCGTCAGGGTCGACGGGGCGATCGCCCCGGCCCGGGCACCCTCGGCCGCGGCCTGGGTGAGGGCCTGGCGGAAGCTCATCATGTAGCTGTACGAGATGATCCCGAAGATCAGCGTGAACAGCAGGACCGCCACGATGGCGAACTCCAGCATCGCGGTCCCGCTCTCATCCCTGCGTGCTCTGGTGGTCACTTGGCGCCCCTGGACGTGCGAAGCGGGACATCCGGCCCGGCACGTGGAGTATGGAAGCCGATCCGGTCAGTGGCCCATGGCCCGAACGGGCCATTTCACTGCCGTCTGTCGGAACTAGTCACCGCGTCGAGGACGGCCGCCGCCAGCCCGGATCCGGCCAGCTCGTCGATCGGGAAGGGCAGCCCGTTCGACCAGTTCGACGGCTCGGTCGTGCCGGGCTGGTTCGGGCGGTCGGTCTCGCCCGTCGCGTCCTCCAACGTGGCGACGACGAGGCGGCAGGGTGACGCCGCCAGCCGCTCGTGGGCCGCCACCGCGACGGTCGCCGGCGCCACGTCGGCGTCGAGCCCGGTGAGGGCGGCGACCTTGGGAGCGAACTCGGCCGCTTGCGCGTCCTCGCCCGTCCAGGCGCCGGCGATCGTGGGGAGGTCGTGGGTGGAGACCGCGGCCAGGGCGTCGCGGGGCCAGCCGCTGACCGGCGGCTCCTCGAACCAGCCCAGCCGGTACGAGAGGACGCCCCGCGACGACAGCGCATCGCGCACCGCGTCCTCGACCGTGCCGAGGTCCTCGCCCACGACGAACGTGTCCGCTCGGACGCTCTCGAGCGCAACGACGTCGAGCAGCTCCTGGCCCGGGTAGCGGACGTAGCCGCCGTCCTCGGGCCCGCCGTCCTCGGGGAGCCAGAACAGGCGGAACAGGCCCATGACGTGGTCGATGCGCAGGCCGGCGGCATGGCGGGCCGTGGCGCCGAGCAGCGCCGCCAACGGCTCGTAGCCCGACGCCCGCAGCTTCCAGGGCACGAACGGGGGCAGCCCCCAGTCCTGGCCGGCGGTGTTGAACTCGTCGGGCGGCGCACCGACCCGGACCCCCGAGGCGAGCACGTCCTGCCACAGCCACCCGTCGGCGCCGGCCGGATCGGTGCCCACGGCGAGGTCGTGGAGGAGGCGGACGCCGCCGGCGGCGACAGCGGCGTGCTGCTGGTCGGCCACCCACTGCACCCAGACGTGGAAGCTCACGGCGTCGGCGTCCCGCCGGGCCTGGCGGGCGACCGCCGGCGAGTCGGGCCGGCGCAGCTCGACCGGCCACGTCCGCCAGTCGGGCCCGTGGCGGTCGACGAAGGCGCAGTAGCGGGCCCACCCCTCGAGCAGCGGCCCGCCCCGCCGGCGGAAGGCGGCGAGCGAGGCGTCGGTCGCCAGCATCGACCGGCTGGCGGTCCAGATGGCGTCCAGCGCCTCCCGCTTGAGCGCCCACACCCGGCCGCGGTCGATGCGGCGGTCGCCGAGGAGGTCGCGCCCTGCGGTGGCCAGCTGCGTGGCCCGGTCGCCCAGCCCCTCCCATCCCGGCACGGCCTCCATCCGCAGGTGGAGCGGGTTGCGCCACAGCCGGCTCGAGGCGAAGTAGGGGCTCGCCTCCTGGGTCGCGGCGGGGGACGGGGCGTGGAGCGGCGAGCTGAGGACGTACGGCGCACCGCCCTCGCGGCCCCAGGCGCCCACGGCGGCCAGATCGGTGAGGTCGCCGATGCCCCAGCTGTGGCACGACCGGGCCGAGTAGAGCTGCACCGCGAGGCCGGCGGCGCGCTCCGGTGCGGGGGCGCAGCGGTCGGGCACGACGATCAGGCGCGTCGTCGGTCCGCCGTCGACCGGGTGTAGGTCGTGGTACCCGAGCGGGAGGTCGGGCGGGAGGGCGGCGTCCACGTCGAGCTCCGTGCCGTCCTCGAGCACGAGCCAGGCCGGCCGCAGCATCGAGGGGTCGGCGCCGTGGCGCACGATCCACACCGGCCTCGAGCTCGGCGGCGGGTCGTCGACCTCTGCGAGCCCGCCCATCGCCACCCGCAGGGCGGTTCGGGTCGCCTCCGGCGTGGCGTGCCAGATCTGGTGGACGTCGTCGAAGCCCGGCTCGATGCCCCAGGGGTCGGTCACCGGCGCCTGCTACCCACGCTCAACCGTGCTCGGCCGAGGTCGCCCCTGCGTGCTCGTCGAGGAACCCCTGCAGGGCGGCCACGTCGACCGCCTCGCACGTCTGCTTGAACAACCAGGCGGTGGCCACCACCGGAGCCGGCAGGTCCGGGTTGGGCACGACGACGATGCCCTCGCCGGCCAGACCCTCCAGCGTCGCGAGCTGGTCGGCGTCGAGGTCGCGGTGCTGGAGGAGGACGGCGCCGGCCTCGAGCTGGCCCACCTGCGCGGCCCGTCCGAGCGGCTCGTCGCGCACGCCGCTGAGCAGCGGGACGGGCTCGTGGGTGCCCGACGTCGGTGGATCGGACAGGTACTCGGGCTCGGGCGCGCCGGCCAGGAGGTGGGTGCCGCTCGACGGGTCGAGCGCCTCGCGGCGGGCCGGGCCGCACC
>JACDCH010000645.1 GCA_013694495.1 Acidimicrobiia bacterium
GGGCGGCGGCCAGCCCGGCGAGCACGTCTTCGGGCCGCTGGCCGCCGCCCTCGTTGGTGGCGGCGGCAGCAGCGAGCGTGGCCGCCCACGCCGCTTCGCCGGTCACGCCCTCACCGCCGGGCCACGACGATCGTCGGCGTCGAGTCGGCGGTCGGCCATCCCGCCAGTTGACTCCGTGGCGCCGACGGGCGCCTCGCCCCAGCTACGGGACGGCACCTCTGGCTGCCCGGAAGGGCACGACACGGGTGGGATCGGCCCGGGAGGATGGGCCCCATGACGAACCCTGACCTCGCCGCGCAGCTGCGCAACCCGTCGCGCCCGACCCTGTACTTCGGCGGCGACGAGGACGGCTACTGGACCGGCCTCCTCGAGGAGGCCCTCACTGCCGCTGGCTTCCCGCCGCAGGACAGCATCAACGAGGAGATCAGCGACACGATCGTGCAGGCGTTCGGCGGCACCCTGCCGGAGCGCTTCGACTACACCACCTGCCGAGCCGCCCGCGCGTTCCAGCGCCAGCAGGGGCTCCACGACGACGGCGTCGTCAGCGACGTCACCTGGGACTCCCTGGCCTGGGTGGTCGGCGACGGCGAGGACGAGCAGGCGGCGGCGTCGATGCCCCAGCCCGACGAGCAGGAGGCCCAGTACGCGGGCGAGCGGGCCGAGCGCCTGGCCCTCGTCATCACCGAGGACGACATCCGCTTCGAGCAGTGGCTCCGCGCCTTCAACGGCTACCTCGGGGGTTCCGACGGGCCGTTCCACCCGGGCGAGCTCGAGACGTTCCAGTGGGCCCAGGACGACCCCGACATCCGCGCCGCCATGGAGGCCCTCCTCGAGGAGGACCAGGACAACCAGCTCGGCATGTACGCCACGGGCCCCCACGGCGACGGCGTGACCGAGACCCGGCGCGAGAACCGGGTGCGGGAGCGCCGCGAGCTGTTCCTGCGCGGTGCCAAGGCGCTGGCCGGCAGCCCCCTCGGCGCCATGGCGTGGGGCGCGGCGAAGGCGGCCGGCGCCGACGACGCGCAGGCGCTGAGCGCGGCCGAGATGGGCAACACCATCACCGACATGGTCGGAACCCACCAGGAGGCGGCCGGCTTCGAGCACCCGCAGTCCGTGGCCGACGACCCGAACATCGCGGCCCAGCGCGCCAACGAGTAGCCGCCGGCGACGGCTGGTCGCGCGCACCATGGCTGGATGTCGGCCATCCCGCTCGACCAGCTGAAGGTCGTCTCCTACGAGGTCGACGACGTCGGCGTCGCGCTCGTGACCCTGCGCCGCCCCGAGCGGCTCAACGCCTGGACCGGGCGGATGCACGCCGAGTACCGCAGCGCGCTGGCCGCGGCCGAGGCGGACGACGCGGTGCGGGCGATCGTGGTCACCGGGGCCGGGCGGGGGTTCTGCGCCGGCGCCGACACCGCGGCCCTCGACGGCCACGTCGAGCGGGGCGCCTACGACAGCGGGGTCGTCGTCAGAGACCTGGCGAACCCCGGCTACGGCGTGCGGCCCGAGTACGACCAGAACTTCGCCTTTCACTACGGCATCCCGAAGCCGATCGTGGCCGCGGTGAACGGGCCCGCCGCCGGCGTCGGGCTCGTGCTGGCCTGCTACTGCGACGTCCGTTTCGCCGCCGGCGACGCCAAGCTCACCACCGCCGCCCCCCGCCTCGGCCTCCCCGCCGAGTACGGCCTGTCGTGGGTGCTCCCTCGCCTCGTCGGCACCGGCCACGCCGCCGACCTCCTCCTGTCGAGCCGGGTGGTGCTCGGCACCGAGGCGGCGACGATGGGCCTCGTCAACCTGGCGCTACCGGCCGCCGAGGTGCTCGACCACAGCCTCGCCTACGCCCGCCGCCTCGCCACCGAGGTGAGCCCGTCCGCCGTCGCCGCGGCCAAGGCCCAGCTCTACGCCGACCTGCACGGCGACGTCGGCACCGCGGTCGCCCGCAGCGAAACGCTCCTCGCGGAGCTCGCCCAGGGCCCCGACTACGCCGAGGGCGTCCGCGCCCACCTCGAGAAGCGCCCACCCCACTTCTGACCGCGCCTTCACCTCGACCTCAGCCGAGGCCGAGCTCGGCGAGCACCTCGGCGGTGTGCTCCCCCAGCGCCGCCACGCCGCGCGTGGGGGTCGAGTCGTCGCCGCCGTCAGCGGTGAGGAACGCAACGGGCGAGGCGACGGCGCGGTGGGCGTCGCTGCCGGCGCCGGCGGGGACGTCGACGAACGCGCCAGTCGCGATCGCCTGCGGGTCGTCGACGACGTCGTCGGGCGTGTTGACCGGTGCCCACCACACGTCGTGCTCGTCGAACGTGGCGGTCCACTCGTCCCGCGTGCTGCCCAGGAAGATCTCGTCGAGCAGGGCGATGAGCGCGCCGGCGTTGTGGCGGCGGGAGCGGGCCGACGAGAAGCGCTCGTCGGTGAGCCACGCCTCCCGCCCGAGGGCCTCGACGAGCTTCGGCCACAGCCGGTCGCCCTCGACGCCGAGGAGCCAGAACCACAGCCCGTCGCCGGCGCGGTACGGGTTGATCATCGGGTTCGGCGTCTCGGTCCGCGGGAACGTGGCGCCGACCTGCCCGAACCGGAGGCGCAGCCCGAGGTCCCACCCGAGGCACCAGATCCCGGTCCGCAGCAGGGACGTCTCGATCACCCGGCCCCGGCCCGTGCGCTCGCGCTCCATCAGGGCGGCGAGGATGCCGGCGACGGTGGTCACGGCCGTGACGTGGTCGCCGATGCCGCCGCGGAAGTGCGGCTGCGGGTCGTCGGCGGGCACCGACAGCGAGGCGATGCCCGAGCGGGCCCAGAAGCCGCCGACGTCGTAGCCGGCGCGGTGGGCGTCGGGCCCGGTGCGGCCGTAGCCGGTGACGCCGGCGTAGACGAGGCGGGGGTTGGCGGCCGCGACGGCCGCGGGGTCGAGGCCGAGGCGGGCCACCGCGTCGGGGCGCAGGTTGGTGAGGAACACGTCGGCGGTGGCGATCAGCGCGGCCATGGCGGCCCGGCCCTCGCCGTCGGCGTCGGCCAGGTCGAGCACGACCGAGCGCTTGCCCCGGTTGTCGAGATCGAACGGCGGGCTGGGCAGGTCGTCCCGCCCGCCGCCGGTGACCGCCAGCATCCGCCGCATCGGGTCGCCGGCGGGCGGCTCGACCTTGATGACGTCGGCCCCCCAGTCGGCCAGCACCCCGCCCGCTCCCGGCCCGGCGACCCACACGCCGAGCTCCACGACCCTGATCCCCTCGAGCATGGGCGGCGAACCTAGGACGCTCAGGACCTGCGGAGGATCGTCGACCGGACATCGATGCCGCAGGTCCTTCCTGTGTCTCCATTCGATTCCGGGTTCCCGGGTGGGGGGCTTCGCCCGAGACGGGCTCGGCAACCCTCCATCTCAGGGCGCGGGCACGACCTCCACGGTCTGCTCGAGCACGAGCTCGCCGGCGTACGGGTCGGCGCAGTCGCCGTCGGTGGCGTCGGTGGCCAACGACAGGGTGACGGTGGCCGGGCCCGGGGCGGTGAACGTGTGCGTGTAGGTGAGCGTGCCGTTGCCGGGCCTCGGGGCGGGCGCATCCCACGGCCCGTAGCGGCGCGCCTGGGCGCAGCCGCGGGCCAGGGCGACGCCGTCGGGCGAGAAGTGGTCGAGCACGAGCGACGCGTCACCGTCGTTCCAGCGCACCTCGAACGTCACCGGCGTGCCGACCACGACGGCGGCCGGAGGGGCCACGAACGAAGCCTGCAGCGGGGCGTTGGCCCCCGGCGCCGGGTCCCAGCGGAACTCGCCGCAGCCGGCGTCGGTGGAGTTGCGACAGGGCGGCGCAGTGGGGGGCGGCGTCGTGGCCGGCACGGTCGGCGCCGGCCGCACGG
>JACDCH010000661.1 GCA_013694495.1 Acidimicrobiia bacterium
GGCGCGTCGGCACGACCCCGTTGTTCTTCCGCAAGTCCTGAGCGGCGGCCGGCCGTTCCCGAAAACCGGGTGCTGTCGGCGGGGGCAGGGGCCGTACGCTGGACGGCCCGTGACGCCGCCCCCCATCGACGGACGCCTGCTGCGCCGCGGGCTCGCGACCATCAAGGCGATGGTCCGCCTGCACCCGCGACCGTTCGCGATCGCGGTGGGCGGGGCGGCCGTGTTCGCCGTCGCGACGGTGGCGTCGTCGTGGGCCCTGGGGCGGGTCACCGACCGGCTGATCATCCCCCGCTTCGAGCAGGGCGACGTCTCCGCCGGCACGGTGGCGGCCGGTCTCGGGCTGGTCGTCGGCATCGGGTTCGTCAAGGCGGCCGGCATCGTGGTGCGCCGGGTGGCGGCCACGATCACCGGGGCCCGGGTGGGCGCCTCGCTGCGCACGTCGGTGGTGCGCCGGTACCAGGAGGTGCCGTACTCCTTCCACCGCACGAACCCCACCGGCGAGCTGCTGTCCCACGCCGGCAACGACGTCGACGCCGCCGTCGAGGTCCTCCACCCGCTGCCGTACTCGACCGGCGTGATCGTGATCGTCGTGCTGTCGGTGGCGTGGATGCTCAACACCGACCTGTGGCTGGCGCTCGTCGGCTTCGTCGTGTTCCCGGTGCTCGTGGTGGCCAACGTCATCTACCAGCGCACGATCGAGGGGCCGGCCGAGTCGGCCCAGTCCCAGCTCGGCGACGTATCCACCGTCGCCCACGAGAGCTTCGACGGCGCCCTCGTCGTGAAGGCGCTCGGCGCCGAGGCCCTCGAGGGAGCGCGGTTCGGGCGCACGGTCGACGGCCTGCGCGACGCCAAGGTCCGGGTGGCGGTGGTGCGGGCCACGTTCGAGGCCCTCCTCGACGCCATCCCCGCCCTCGGCATTCTCGTGCTGCTGCCGGTGGGGGCGTGGCGGGTCGACCAGGCCGCCATCACGATCGGCACCGTGGTCTCCTTCGTGAGCCTGTTCCAGCTGCTGGTGTTCCCGCTGCGGCTCTTCGGCTATGTGCTCGGCGAGCTGCCCCGCTCCGTCGTCTCCCACGACCGCATCCAGCGCGTGCTGGCGGTGCCGATCGACCCCCGCCACGCCACCGTCAGCCAGGTCGTCGACCCCTCGCACCCCCGGCCCGCGCCCGGCGCCCGCCTCGAGGTGCTCGACCTCGGGTTCGCGTACGAGCCCGGTGTCACCGTGCTCGATCGCGTCAGCTTCACCGTCGAGCCGGGCCGGACCGTGGCCATCGTCGGCGCCACGGGGTCGGGGAAGTCGACGCTCCTCCTCCTCATCGCCGGCCTGCTCGACCCCGACGCCGGCACCATCCGCCTCGACGGCCGCGACCAGGCCGACCTGTCCGTCGACGAGCTCCGCAGCCAGGTCGCGACCGCGTTCCAGGAGGCGTTCCTGTTCGCGGAGACGGTCACCGAGAACGTCCTCCTGGGCGCGCCGGACGACGGCCTCGACGACGCGCTGCGCCTCGCCGGCGCCGAGCGCTTCGTGGGGGCCCTCGACGACGGCGTCCACTCGATCGTGGGTGAGAGGGGCGCCACCCTGTCGGGCGGGCAGCGCCAGCGACTGGCCCTCGCCCGGGCCCTCGTGCGCCGACCCCGGCTGCTCCTGCTCGACGACGCCACCTCGGCCGTCGACCCCACCACCGAGGGCCGCATCCTCGCCGCCCTGTCCGACGAGCTCGGCGGCACCACCACCATGGTCGTGGCCAGCCGCCCGGCCACGATCGCCCTGGCCGACGAGGTGCTCTTCCTCGAGGCGGGCCGCCTGGTCGACCACGGCACCCACGCCGAACTGGTCCGCCGGCAGCCGGGCTACCAGCGCATGGTGCAGGCCTACGAGCTCGACCGGGCCGACCGCGACGGCGACGTGGTGGTGGGCCGGTGACGCCGCCCCTCCACGGCAGCGAGGGCGCCGTCGGCGCGGCTGGCGGGCCCGTCACCGGCGACGAGGACCTCCCGCACCCCACGGTCGAGGAGGTCGACGAGGTCGACGAGGTCGACCGCCTGCTCGACGGCGAGGTGGAGCACCCGGAGGGCGCGCTGTCGGTCGTGCGGCGCGGGCTCGCGGTCAGCCCCGAGCTCCGCAAGGGCCTCGGCACCACGGTCGGCCTCGCCCTGCTCGGCGCCGGCGGCCGGGTGCTCGTCCCTGTGCTCACCCAGCAGGTGATCGACCGCGGCATCCGGGGCGGCCAGCCGGGTGACGTCGACATGCCGCTCGTCCTCGGGCTCGCCGCCGTGTCGCTCGTGGTCCTCTCGCTCACGACCCTCACGAACTGGCTCACCCGCACCCGCCTGGCTCGCGCCGCCGAGACCGCGCTGGCCGGCCTCCGCCGCCGGGTGTTCGACCAGGTCCACCGGCTCTCCATCGCCCGCCACACCGAGAACCGCCGGGGCGTGCTGGTGTCGAGGGTCACCTCCGACGTCGAGCAGCTCTCGCAGTTCTTCGCCTGGGGCGGCATCGCCTGGATCGTCAGCCTCTCGATGATGGTCGCCGTCGCCATCACGATGGCGATCTACGACTGGCGCCTCGCCCTCATCGCCATCTTCTCGTCGGTGCCGCTCTTCGTGCTCCTCAAGGCCCTGCAGCGCCGGATCCTGGCGGCGTGGGACCTCGTGCGCACCCGGGTGGGCGACATGCTCGGTTCGATCGGCGAGGCCGTCGCCGGTGCCGCCGTCATCCGCGCCTATGGCGTGCAGGACCGCGCCACCGAGCGGGTGGCCGTCACCGTCGACGACCACCAGCGGGCGTTCGTCAAGGCCGGGAAGCTCGGTGCCGTGCTCTTCCCGGCCAACGAGGTCTTCGCCGTCGTCACGGTCTCGGCCGTGGTGCTCGCGGGCCTCGCCCTCGGCCCCGGGTCGGGGCTCACGGCGGGCCAGCTCGTCGCCTTCCTCTTCCTCGTCCAGCTCTTCCTCGAGCCGGTGGCCGAGTTCACCGAGGTCCTCGACCAGACCCAGACCGCGGTCGCCGGGTGGCGCAAGGTCCTCGACGTGCTCGACACGCCGATCGAGGTGGCCGACCCCGGCGCCGACGGCGTCGATCTCCCGGCCGGTCCGCCCGAGCTCCGGGTCGAGGGCGTCTCGTACCGGTACCCGGTCGGCAGCTACGCCCTGCGCGACGTCGACGTCGTGTTCCGGTCCGGCGCGTCGGTGGCCGTGGTCGGCGCCACCGGCTCGGGCAAGTCGACCCTGGCCAAGCTGCTGGTCCGCCTGGCCGATCCGCAGCACGGGCGCATCACCGTCCACGGCATCGACCTCCGCACGGTCCGGTCGGCGTCCCTGCGCTCGAACCTCGTGCTCGTCCCCCAGGAGTCGTTCCTGTTCGACACGACCATCCTCGAGAACGTGCGCTTCGCCAACCCGGAGGCGTCGGAGGCCGACGTGCGCCTGGCCTTCTACGAGCTCGGCCTCGACGACTGGCTCGACACGATGCCCCACGGCCTCGCCACCGAGGTGGGCCAGCGGGGCGACTCGCTGTCGGTGGGCGAGCGCCAGCTCGTGGCCCTTGCCCGCGCGTACGTCGCCAACCCGACGTGCCTGCTGCTCGACGAAGCCACCTCGGCCGTCGACCCCGGCACCGAGACCCGTATCGCCCGGGCCCTCGAGTCGCTGTCCCGGGGGCGGACGTCGATCACGATCGCCCACCGCCTCTCCACCGCCGAGCGGGCCGACTGGGTGCTCGTCCTCGACGGCGGCCGCCTCGTCGAGCAGGGTCACCACGACGACCTGCTCGTCGCCGGCGGCGTCTATGCCGCCCTGCACGCCAGCTGGCTCGACGTCACCCGCTCCGCCGGATCGACGGCGGTCACCTGATGGGCCACCGCGCCCGCGTCGTCCTCGTGCACTGGAACCAGCCGGCGCGGCTGGCCGCCACCGTGGCCGCCTTCGCCGCGTCCGAGGGAGTCGATGTCGCCATCACCGTGGTCGACAACGACTCGATGCCCGAGGCGGTGGCGGCCGCCCGCGCCGTCGAGGGCATCGACTGGGTGCCCAGCGGCGGCAACCTCGGCTTCGGCCCGGGCGCCAACGTCGGCCTCCATCGCTTCCTCGACGACGCCGACGACGGCGAGTACGTGGTCGTCGCCCCGCACGACGCGCTGCCGGCGCCGGACTGCCTCGGCCGCGTCCTCGAGGAGCTCGACGCCCGCCCCGACGCCGGCCTCGCCTGCGCCGACTACGGCGACGGCGCCACCCCGATCATCGACCCGTACTTCGGCGGCATCCCCGGCCCCCTCACCGTCGAGGAGGGCTGGGAGCCCGCCGGCTACCCGCACGGCACCCTCCTGGTCGCCCGCCGGAGCTGCCTGCAGGACATCGGCGTGTTCGACGAGCGCTACTTCTCGTACTGCGAGGAAGCCGACCTCGGCGGGCGGGCCCGCGCCGCCGGGTGGGACGTGGGGCTGGTGCGGGGCGCGCTGGTGCGCAACCCGGAGCTCCACGGGGCGCTGCCGGCCGTGGCGTACCTGCAGCTGCGGAACACGTTGCTGCTGGTGCGGGAGCAGTCGGGGCGCTACCACGCCTTCGTCCGGTTCCAGCTGGCCGCCCTGCAGTTGGGCGTGGGGCTCGTGTCGCCGTCGCGGCGCGACCCGTACTGGCACGTCGCGGGCAAGGTGCGGGGGATGCTCGACTTCGCCCGGGGCCGGTTCGGGCCGCCCCCACCCGACCTGCTCGTCCACCGCTGACCCGCTGATCCACCCGCCAGCCCGGCGCTACGGTGCCGCCCCCGTGACCCGCCTCTCCTCGCTGTCCCGCTCCGTCGAGGGATCGGTCGTGCTGGTGACCGGCGCCGCCTCGGGCATGGGCCGGGCCATCGCCCACCTCTTCGCCGACGAGGGCGCGCTCGTCGCCGCCGTCGACCGCGACGCAGAGGGCGTGGCCGAGACGGTCGGTGCCATCGACGACGCCCACGGCCCGGGCCGCGCCGCCGACTGGACCGTCGATCTCGCCGACCCGGCCGCCATCGACCAGCTGGTGGCCGAGGTCGTCGAGCGGCTCGGGTCCGTCGACGTGCTCGTGAACAACGCCGGCGTCGCGGTGCCGGCCGTGGTCGAGGGCGACGGCGCGGCCTACGAGGCGGCCTGGGCCCTCACCTTCGCCGTCGACCTCACCGCCCACCAGCGCCTCGTACGGGCCTGCCTGCCCCACCTCCGGCGCGACGGGCGGGGCCGGGTCGTGAACATCGCGTCGACCGAGGGGCTCGGCGCGTCGCGGTACAACAGCCCCTACGTGGCGGCCAAGCACGGCGTCATCGGCCTCACCCGGGCCCTCGCCGTCGAGCTCGGGGCGCTCGGTGTGAACGTGAACGCCGTGTGCCCGGGGCCCATCCGCACCGGGATGACGGCCGGCATCCCCGACGACGCCAAGGACAAGTTCGCCCGCCGGATGGTGCCGCTGCGCCGCTACGGCGACCCCGAGGAGGTCGCCCACGCCGTGCTCGCCCTTTCACTGCCCGCCGCATCGTTCACCAACGGCGCGGTCCTCGTGGTCGACGGCGGCCTCACCGTGAAGAACGACTGACTTCTTCGCCGTCACTCGCTTCGCTCCGTTCCGGCGAGTTGGGTTGGGGCCCTCGCTGCGCTCGGTCGTTGCGGTCCTCGGCCGACGTCGTCGCCCCGCGGCCGATGTCTGGGGGCTCCGCCCCCAGACCCCCAGCGCCGCCGACCGTAGCCACCCCGGCCGATCCCCGGTCCGGAACCGGGGGCAGCTGTCCGGCGATGTCACCGGCGATGTCACCGGGTAGCCGCCCCCCAGTTGGCGGGGGGTCAGGCGGCGAGGGCGATGTCGAGGACCTCGGCGACGTCGTCGACCAGGTGGATCACCATGGCCTCGCGCACGGCGTCGGGGATGTCGTCGAGGTCGGGCTCGTTGCGCTTCGGGAGGATGACCTCCGTGAGCCCGGCCCGGTGGGCGGCGAGCACCTTCTGCTTCACGCCGCCGATGGGGAGGACCTTTCCGGACAGCGTGACCTCGCCCGTCATGCCGACCTCGCCCCGGACGCGGCGACCAGTGAGGAGCGACACGAGGGCGGTGGTCATCGTGACGCCGGCCGACGGGCCGTCCTTGGGCACCGCCCCGGCGGGGAAGTGCACGTGGAAGCGGCGGGCCAGCGTGGCCGGGTCGAGCCCGACCGCGTCGGCCCGGCTGCGCACGAGGGAGAGGGCGATCTGGGCCGACTCCTTCATCACGTCGCCGAGCTGGCCGGTGACGATGAGGCCCGGTTCGCCGTCCACCGCGGTGGTCTCGACGAACAGGACGTCGCCGCCGGCGCCGGTGACGGCCAGGCCGGTGGCCACGCCCGGCACCGACGTGCGCTCGGCCACCTCTTCGGCCTGGAACCGGGCCCGGCCGAGCAGCCCGGCGACGTCGGCCTCGTCGATGGTGATCGGGGCGGCCTCGCCACCGGCGATGCGCACCGCGACCTTGCGCAGCGACTTGCCGAGCTGGCGCTCGAGCTCGCGCACGCCGGCCTCGCGGGTGTAGCCGGCCACGATGGCGTGGAGGGCGGCCTCGGTGACCGCGACCTCGCCGTCGCGCAGCCCGTTGCCCCGGACCTGGCGGGCGAACAGGTGGTCGCGGGCGATGGCGACCTTCTCGTCCTCGGTGTAGCCGTCGACCCGGATGATCTCGAGCCGGTCCAGCAGCGGGCCGGGGATCTGCTCGAGCACGTTGGCCGTCACGAGGAAGAGCACGTCGGACAGGTCGAGGTCGACCTCGAGGTAGTGGTCGCGGAACGTGTGGTTCTGGGCCGGGTCGAGCACCTCGAGCAGCGCCGAGGTGGGATCGCCCCAGTAATCGCTGCCGAGTTTGTCGACCTCGTCGAGGAGCACGACCGGGTTCATCGTCCCGGCCTCGCTGATGGCCCGCACGATGCGGCCGGCCTGGGCGCCGACGTAGGTGCGGCGGTGACCCCGCAGCTCGGCCTCGTCGCGCACGCCACCGAGGGCGATGCGCACGAACTTGCGACCGAGGGCCCGGGCCACCGACTCGCCGAGCGACGTCTTGCCGACCCCGGGGGGACCGGCGAGGGCCAGCACGGCGCCGCGCCCCTTGCGGGCCGACTGTTCGACCGCGTCAGCGGCGTCGCCCGCCACTTCGGCCTCGGCCGCCCGCTCCGCCCGCAGCTTGCGCACGGCGAGGAACTCGACGATGCGGTCCTTGACCTCTTCGAGGCCGGTGTGGTCCTCGTCGAGCACGGTGCGGGCGTCGGCGACGTCGAGGTGGTCGTCGGTGCGCTCGGTCCAGGGCAGGCCGAGGGCGGTGTCGAGCCACGTCTGGATCCAGCCGTGCTCCATGTTCTGCGCCGGGGTGCGCTCGAGCCGGCCGATCTCCCGGTCGATGTGGGTGAGGACGCCCTCGGCGACGCCCGCCGCCCGCAGCTCCTCGAGCCGGGCCCGGAAGCGCTCGAGCTCGTCGTCGGCGTCGCCGTCGTCGCCCAGCTCCTTGCGGATGGCGGCCAGCTGCTGGCGCAGGAGGAACTCCCGCTGGGTCTTCTCCATGCCGTCGCGCACGTCGCCCTGGATCTTCTTGGTGAGCTCCAACTCGGCCAGCGCCTCCCTGGCCCATGCCAGGACCTTGGCCACGCGGACCTCGACGTCGACGGCCTCGAGCAGCTCGACCCTGCGCTCGAGCGTCAGCTCCGGCCACCAGCCGGCCAGGTCGGCCAGGGCACCCGGGTCGTCGACGCCGGTGAGGACCTCGCTCAGCCGCCGGCCGCCCATGGCCTCGAACAGGGCGCGCAGGGTGGCCCGCAGCTCGGTGGCCAGCTCCTTGGCCCGGGCGGTCGGCTCGCCGTCGTCGATGGGCTCGACCGACACCCAGAGCCCTGACGTGGCCCCGATCACGCCGTTGCCCACCCAGGCCCGGCCGGTGGCCCGGATGACCAGGGCCTTGGTGCCGCCCGGCAACGTGCCGGTCGACTCGACCCGGGCCAGCACCCCGACGCGGGCGAACCGGTCGGTGCCGCTCTCGCCCGGACCGGCGATCCGGGGAAGCAGGAGCAGCTCGCCGTCGTTGCACGCCGCCGCGTCCGCCGCAGCCTTGGCCTCGTCGGACTCGGCCGCGACGGTCACGACCATCAGGGGCAGCACGACGCCGTTCGGGAGGGGGAGGACCGGGAGGGTCCGGGTGGGGGGGAGCGTGGTCTCGGCCATGTGGAACTGCCTCCTGGACAGGGAACTTGCGAGTAGCAAGTTGAAACCCTATCGACGAGGTCATGATTCCCCCTCGACCTCGGCGACGACCCGTGAGGCAGCGGCTACCGCGTGACTGGGCTGCTCCGGCGTCGGCGATTCCCGACAGGGGGCGCCGCGTCGGCTCCGCGGGTGCGCTCGGTGCGATCGGCGTCCTCGGTCGCCCCGGCGTCGGTGGGGACTGGCGTCGTCGGGTCGACGGGCCGCTCCACCGGCTCGGCGGTGGCTGGCTCGTCGGTGGCCGGCTCGGGGGTCGCAGCTGTCCGCCCGACGGGCTCCGGCTCCGGCCCGCGGGGAACCTGTCCCGGCCGGCACACCCGGCAGGGGGCGAGCCCTCTGGCCTCGGCCTCGCCGGGCGACAGCAGATCGGCGTCGTCGCGGCCCTGCGTCAGCCGGCAGTCGGGGCGGTGGTAGGACGAGCGGCCGGCGACAACGGTCGCCTCGCCGAGCGACGTCGCGGTGGCCGCCGGCGCGCTCCGCTCGAGCGCGGCCCGCAGCGACTCGACCGTCGCCTGGAGCGCCACTCGGTCGGCGCGCTGGTTCTGCACGACGATCATCCCGACCCCGACGACCACGAGGCACAAGCCAGACACGCCGCCGGAGAGCAGGTACGGGAACTGCTCGACGACGAGATCGTTGCTGGCCGCCCCGTTCCAGCCGAGGAAAACCAGCAGGAACCCGGCGACGCACAACCCGACACCGAGCTGGCCACCGAGGCGGCTGAGGTTGGCCTTCATGCTCACGCTCCCAGATAGGTCGTCCGCAGGTCGGCCCCGCGGATCTCGTCACCGACGCCGGAGAACACCAGCGTCCCCTTCTCCATGATCAACGCCCGGTCGGCGTAGGGCAGCACGCCG
>JACDCH010000020.1 GCA_013694495.1 Acidimicrobiia bacterium
GCCACGGCCAGGTCGCGCAGCCCCTCGCGGGGCAGGTCATCGACGCGGGCCACGACGACGCCGTCGACCGCACCGGCGGCCAGGTCGGACGCGCCGCCGGTGGCGAGCTTGCGCTTCAGCTCGTCGATCTCCCGCCGGAGCGCCTTGATCTCGTCGGCGCGCTTGCGGGCGCCGTCGACCACGTCGGTGACGGACACGTTCAGCGCGTCGGCCGCCGATGCCAACGACCGCTCGGCGGCACGCAGGCGGTCGACCGGGCCGGTGCCCGTGACCGCCTCGATGCGGCGCAGGTTCGAGCCGATCGACTCCTCGCGCACGATCTTGAGCGGACCGATGTCGCCGAGGGCCCGCACGTGCGTGCCGCCGCACAGCTCGGTGGAGCGCGGCCCGGCCTCGAGGACCCGCACGATCTCGCCGTACTTGTCGCCGAAGAAGGCGATGGCGCCGAGGGCAGCCGCCTCGGCCTTGGTGGTCTCGTAGTGGCGCACGGACGCGTTGGCGAGGATCTCGTGGTTGGCGAGGTCCTCGATCTGCACCACCTGCTCGGGCGTGAGCCCGTCGGCCGGGCCGAAGTCGAAGCGGAGGCGCTCGTCGTCGACGTCGGAGCCCTGCTGCTTGACCTCCGACCCGAGCACCTCGCGAAGGGCCCAGTGGAGGATGTGGGTGCCGGTGTGGTTGCGGCGGATGGCGTCGCGGCGGGCGACGTCGATGGCGGCGATCGCGTCCTGGCCCGGCGTGAGCTCGCCCTCGACGACCTCGACGACGTGGCGGCTGAGCCCGGGCAGGGCGAACACCGTGTCGCGCACCTCGGCCCGGCCGGTGTCGGTGGTGATCGAGCCGGTGTCGCCCACCTGGCCGCCGGACTCGGCGTAGAAGGGCGTGCGGTCGAGGAAGATCGAGTCGCCGACGACGGCGAGGACCTTGGCCTTGATCTCGAACTCCTCGCGCCCGACGAATTCGGACGGGCCGAAGCGGTCGAGCACCTCCTGGAACGACGTGAGGTTCGCGTAGGCGTCGACGTGCTTGGCGCCGGCCTTCGACTGGCGCCGCTGCTCGCCCATGAGCGCCTCGAAGCCCTCGAGGTCGACGGCGACGCCGCGCTCGGCGGCCATCTCCTGGGTGACCTCGAGCGGGAAGCCGTACGTGTCGTGGAGCTGGAACGCCACCGCCCCCGACAGGGGTTCGCCCGGTCCGGCGACGTCGGCGTCGAGCGCCTGCTCGAGCAGGTTCACGCCCCGCTTGAGCGTCGTGCGGAACCGTTCCTCCTCCCGGCCGATGATGCCCACGAGGCCGTCGCGCCCGGCGACCAGCTCGGGGTAGGCGTCGCCCATCATGTCGACGCAGCAGTCGACGAGCGTCGGGAGGACCGGCTTGTCGACGCCGAGTACGTGGGCGAACCGGACCGCCCTGCGGATGACCCGGCGCAGCACGTAGCCCCGGTCCTCGTTGGAGGGCACGACGCCGTCGTTGACCAGGAACGTGACGGTGCGGGTGTGGTCGGCCAGGATCCGCAGCGCGTAATCCGTGGCGTCGTCGACCGCGAGACGATGGCCGGTCACCGACTGGGCGGCATCCATGAGCGGGGCGAACAGGTCGGTGTCGAACGCCGTGCGCTTGCCCTGCTGCAGCATGAGCCAGCGCTCGAAGCCGGCGCCGGTGTCGACGTTCTGCTGCGGGAGGGCGGTGAGGGTGCCGTCGCCGTGGCGGAAGTCGGTCATGAACACGAGGTTCCAGAACTCGACGAAGCGATCGCCGCCGCCGGTGGCGGGGCCCCCCGGCTCGCCCCACTCGGGGCCGGAGTCGTAGTGGATCTCACTGCACGGCCCGCACGGGCCGGTCTCGCCCATCTCCCAGTAGTTGTCCTTGTCGAGGCGCTGGATCCGCTCCATCGGGAGGCCGATCTCCTCGTGCCAGATGGCCTCGGCCTCGTCGTCGGACACGTGCACCGTGGCCCAGATGCGGTCGCCGTCGAAGCCGCTCACCTCGGTGAGGAACTCCCACGCCCAGGCGATCACCTCGCGCTTGAAGTAGTCGCCGAAGCTCCAGTTGCCGAGCATTTCGAAGAACGTGAGGTGCCGGCGGGTGCGGCCCACCTCGTCGATGTCGTTGTGCTTGCCTGCCAGGCGGACGCACTTCTGGATGGAGGCCGCCCGCGGCGGCCCGAACGGCACCGGTTCCTCGCCCAGGAAGTAGGGGACGAACTGCATCATCCCCGAGTTCGTGAACATGGGGGCCGTGGGGTGGTGCGGGATCAGGCCGGCCGACGGCACCAGGGTGTGGTCGTGCGCGGCGAAGTAGTCGTTCCACGCGCGTCGGAGGCCGGCGGAGTCCATGAAGGACCCGAGGCTACCGAAGGCGGGAGTCGTACCTGGCTCGCAGTTCTGCCTCCCGCGAGCGCATCGCCGTGCGCCCCTCGGCCACCGCGGCCCGCATGTCGGACTGCACGCTGGCCGGCGCGAAGCGGTCGATCGCCTGGCGGACGCGACGCTGCAGCCACACGCTGCCCCCGAAGCCCGACGCGACGCCGACGGTGAGCCAGAAGAGCCGCTTGAACATCGCCGCCTAGCCCCGCTCGCCGCCGCCGGCCTTGAGGCGGCGGGCCGCCTTGCCGGTGCCGTTGGCGAAGGCCACGGCCTTGATGACCGGGCTCGAGAAGGCCGAGTACGCGAGCTTGCTCGCCCCCTCGACGGTGGCGCTCACCGTCTCGGCCGCACCCAGCAGCGTGTCGACCCGGTCGAGCTCCTCCCCCGCCGCCGCCACCGTGGCCTGCATCGAGGCGATCACCGGCAGCGCCTCTTCGCGCAGTTGGCGCACGGCCGAGCGGAGGTCGCGCACGGCGCCGACGAGCGAGACGCAGGCCCAGAGGAGCAGCGCCACGGCGAACGTCGCCGTCGACGCGATCACCAGGGCAGCAGCGTCGCCGATCTCCACGGCCCGCCGACGGTAGTCGTCAGTGGGCCCGCTACTCCACGTCGCCGGCGGGGTCGGCGAGGTGGCGCAGGCGCTGGGCGACCTCGGCTTCGTACCCGTGGTCCGACGGCTCGTAGTACGGCTGGGGCGGCGGCTGGCTGAGGTGCTCCTGCTCCACCCACCCGCGCGGGTCGGCGTGGGGGTAGCGGTACTGTCGCCCCTCCACCCGCTTCTGAAGCGGGTGGCCGTCGCGCAGGTGCATCGGCACCTCGGGAGTGAACCCGTTCTGCACGTCCTCGAGCGCCTTCCAGATCGCGGCGGCCGAGCGGCCCGACTTCGGGGCGCAGGCCAGGTGGATCGTGGCCTGGGCCAGGTTCAGCTGCGCCTCGGGGAGACCCACGAACTCCACGGCCCGGGCGGCGGCGTCGGCCACGACGAGGCTCATGGGGTCGGCCATGCCGATGTCCTCGCTGGCCAGGATCACCAGGCGCCGGGCGATGAAGCGGGCGTCCTCCCCCGCCGCCAGCATCCGGGCGAGGTAGTGGATGGCGGCGTCGGGATCGGAGCCCCGGAGGCTCTTGATGAAGCCCGAGATCACGTCGTAGTGGTCGTCGCGCCCGTAGCGCAGGGCCGTCGAGCCGAGCGCCGCCTCGGCGTCCGTCAGGGTCACGTGCCGGTCGGGGCCGCTGAGGGCGACGCACACCTCGAGGGCGGTGAGCGCCTGGCGCCCGTCGCCCGGGCTGCGCGCCACCAGCAGGTCGAGGGCGTCGGCGTCGGCCGTCGCGCCCTCGGCGTCGAGGCCCCGCTCCAGCAGGGTGCGGATGGCCGCCTCGTCGAGGGGCTCGAGCCGGAACAGCGACGACCGCGAGCGGAGCGGTGCGTTCACCTCGAAGTACGGGTTCTCGGTGGTGGCGCCGATCAGCGTGATGAGGCCCGTCTCGACCGACGGCAGCAGCGCGTCCTGCTGCGCCTTGTTGAACCGGTGCACCTCGTCGAGGAACAGGATCGTGCGCCGGCCGCTCTCGCCCAGCCGCTGCTCCGCCTTCGCCAGCACCTCGCGCACGTCCTTGACGCCGGCGCTGACCGCCGAGAGGCGGTCGAAGGCCCGGGCCGTGGTGCTGGCGATCAGCTCGGCGATGGTGGTCTTGCCCGTGCCGGGCGGGCCCCACAGGATCACCGACCGGAGCGTGTCCGACTCGATCAGCGATCGCATCGGCGCGCCCGGTGCGAGCAGCGCCTCCTGGCCCACGACCTCGTCGAGCGTCCGGGGTCGCAGGCGCACCGCCAGCGGCGACTGGCGGCGCAGCCGATCGGCCGCCGCCGCCGCGAACAGGTCCTCGGCCATCGCCGCGGGACCCTACGCCCGAACCCTGTCAGGCCTTGGGCGGGAGGAGGCGCAGGCCGAGCTCGGCGAGCTGCTTGTCGTCGGCGGTGGTCGGGGCGCCGGTCATCGGGTCGGCGCCGGACTGGGGCTTCGGGAAGGCGATGACCTCGCGGATGTTGTCCTCGCCGGCGAGGATGGCCACGAGCCGATCCATGCCCATGCCGAAGCCGCCGTGGGGCGGGGCGCCGAAGCGGAACGGGTTGAGGAAGAACCCGAAGCGGCGGTCGGCTTCCTCGGGGCTGATGCCGAGGAGCGAGAAGACTCGCTGCTGGAGCTCCGGCTCGTGGATCCGCAACGAGCCCGAGCCCAGCTCCCAGCCGTTGAGCACGAGGTCGTACGCCTTGCTGCGCACGTCCATCGGGTCGCTCTCGAGCCGGTCGAGGTCGTCGGGGTGGGGCCGGGTGAAGGGGTGGTGGGCCGGCTTCGGCGTGCCCGTGGTGGCGTCGACGCCCACGAACATCGGGAAGTCGACGATCCACACGTAGCGGAACGGCCCCTGGGACACGGGCGGGCGCCCGACCTGGTTGCGCAGCCCGCCCAGCACCTCACAGGTGGTGTGCCACTCGTCGGCCACGAGCAGCAGCAGGTCGCCGGCCTCGGCGCCGGTGGCGTCGACGACGGCTTTCAGCTCGGTCTCGGACAGGAACTTCGTGACGGGCGACTCGAGGTCGCCGCCCTCGCGCACCCGCATCCACACGAGGCCCTTGGCGCCGAGCTGCTTGGCGTCGTCGGTGAGCGCGTCGAGCTTCTTGCGCCCGAGGTCGCCCTGCCCCGGCACGCGCAGTCCCTTGATCGCGGCGGCCGACGCGAACGCCTGGAAGCCGGTGCCGGCGAACAGCTCCGTGAGCTCTTGGAGCTCCATGCCGAACCGGAGGTCGGGCTTGTCGCTGCCGTAGCGGTCCATGGCGTCGTGCCACGTCATCTGGGGAATGTCGTCGGGGCGGTGGCCGGTGATGGCTTCGGCCGCGTCGAGCACGGCCTCGGACACGGCTGCGAGGACGTCGTCCTGGTCGACGAAGCTCATCTCGAGGTCGAGCTGGGTGAACTCGAACTGGCGATCGGCACGGAGGTCCTCGTCACGGAGGCAGCGGGCGATCTGGTAGTAGCGCTCGGTCCCCGCCACCATCAGCAGCTGCTTGAACAGCTGCGGCGACTGCGGCAGCGCGTAGAAGCTGCCCGGCACCTGGCGCGACGGGACGAGGAACTCGCGGGCGCCCTCGGGGGTGGACGGCATGAGCAGCGGCGTCTCGACCTCGGTGAAGCCCTGGCGCTCCATCGCGGCGCGGATGGCGCTGTTGACCCGGGCCCGGATCTCCAGGTTGCGCTGGAGCCGGGACCGGCGCAGGTCGAGGTAGCGGTGGCGCAGACGCACGGCCTCGTCGACGTCGGTGCGCTCGTCGAGGGGGAACGGCGGCGGGTCGGCCCGGTTGAGCACCTCGACCGTGCAGTCCTGGAGCTCGATCTCGCCGGTGGCCAGCTTGTCGTTGACCGTGCCCTCGAGCCGGTGGCGCACGGTCCCGGAGACCCGCACGACGAACTCGCTGCGGAGGTCGTGGGCGTTGTCGACGACGCACTGGACGATGCCCGTCCGGTCGCGCACGTCGACGAAGGCGAGGTGCTCGCCGTGCTCCCGCCGGCGGCTCACCCACCCGCACAGCGCGACCTCCTCGCCGACGTGCTCCGTGCGCAGCTCGCCGCACCAATGGGTCCTCATGCTCATGACAGAAGCTTCCTGATCGATTCGACGACGTCGCCCCGGGCGACGGTGGACTGCTCGGCCGTGCGCAGGTCGCGCACTGCCACGGTGCCGTCGGCGTCCTCGTCGGGTCCGACGATGACCGCCAGCGGCGCCCCGCTGGCACCGGCCTTCTTCATCTGCGCCTTCATGCTCCGGCCCTCGTAGGCCCGGTCGGCGCCGAGGCCGCTGCGGCGGAGCTCGTCGCACAGCACGGTGGCGTGGCTGCCGTCGACGACGTCGACGACGAACACGTCCACGGCCGGCGCCGGCGCCGGGAACACGCCCTCCTCGTCGCAAGCGAGCAGGGTGCGGTCGACGCCGAGGCCGAAGCCGATGCCGGGCGTCGCCGGGCCCCCGAGGTCCTCGACGAGCCCGTCGTAGCGGCCACCGCCGCCGACCGCGTCCTGGCTGGCACCGAGGCCCACGCCGGCGAACTCGAACGTGGTGCGGGTGTAGTAGTCGAGCCCCCGCACGAGGCGGGGCGTCACGGTGAAGGGGACGTCGAGGGCCCGGAGGCCGACCTGCACCTCCACGAAGGCGGCCGCCGACTCGTCCGACACGTAGTCGCCGATGACGGGGGCGGCGGCGACGAGGTCGGCGTCCTCCGGGCGCTTCGAGTCGAGGACCCGCAGCGGGTTCTTCTCGAGCGTCAGCCGGCTCTGCTCGCTGAGCGCGTCGAGGTTGCCGGCGAAGTGGGCCCGGAGGGCGTCGAGGTAGCGGGGACGGTCGGCGCGGTCGCCCAGGTCGTTGAGCTTCAGCGCCACCCGGCGCAGGCCGAGGGCCTCGTAGAAGCGCCACCCGAGGGCGACGACCTCGACGTCGGCCTGGGGGTCGGCGGTGCCGATGAGCTCGACGTCGACCTGCTCGAACTGGCGGTAGCGCCCCTTCTGGGGCCGCTCGTAGCGGAAGTTGAACCCGGCGCACCACGCCTTCCAGGGCGTCGGCGGGTTGTGCTGCACGAAGGCCCGCACCAGCGACGCCGTGAGCTCGGGCCGGAGGGCGAGGCGGTCGCCGCCCTTCGTCTCGAACGTGTACATCTCCTTGGTCACGACGTCGGTGGCCTCGCCGAGGCGGAGGAAGACGTCGAGCTCCTCGAACATCGGCGTGACGACCAGCCCGAAGCCGCTGCGCTCGGCCAGGTCGGCGAACACCTCCACGAGGCGCCGGGCCCGCGTCGACTCGGGCACCAGCAGGTCGCGCGTGCCCTTCGGCGCTCGGAAGGATCGACCCGCAGCCATGGTCCGGGCGAGGGTAGTTGCGCCCCCGCCACCACCCCCTC
>JACDCH010000023.1 GCA_013694495.1 Acidimicrobiia bacterium
CCGAAGCCCCGTCGCCGCGGCAAGAAAGACGCCGCCGGCTAGCGCCCCTGGCCCGCCTGCGCGGCGGCCAGGCGGTCCTCGGCCAGCCTGTCGGCCGCGGCGGCGGGGACGATGCCGTGCCCGTCGGCAAGGGCGAAGACCCGGCGCACGGTGTCGCCGATGCGCTCGACGCGGGCCCGGGCCCGGTCGGGGTCATACCCGCCCGGCGCCTGCTCCTCGGCGATGTTCACCACCCCGCCGGCGTTCACCACGTAGTCCGGGGCGTACAGGATCCCCGCCTCGGCCAGTCGCGCCCCGTCGTCGTCGGTGGCCAGCTGGTTGTTGGCCGCCCCGCACACCGCAGCACAGCCCAGCCGCGGGATCGAGCGCTCGTCGAGCAGCGCGCCGAGGGCACAGGGCGACAGCACGTCGCAGTCCACCTCCACGGCGTCGGCCACCTCCACGACGTCGGCGCCGAGCTCGGCCGCCAGCGCCCCGACCACGTCCGGGCGCACGTCGGACAGGGTCAGCCGCGCGCCCTCGTCGCGCAGGTGGCGGGCCAGGGCGGAGCCGACCTTGCCGACGCCCAGCACCACGACATGGCGCCCGGCGAGCGATGGTGCCCCCCACAGGCGCTCGGCCACCGCCGCCATCGCCCAGCGCACGCCCCAGGCCGTGGCCGGCGACGGGTCGCCCGAGCCGCCCAGCTCGAGGCTGGTCCCGGTCACGTACGGCGTGACGCGCCGGATGAGGTCCATGTCGGCCTGGGTGGTGCCGACGTCCTCGGCCGTCAGGTAGACGCCCCCGAGGCGGTCGACGAAGCGGGCGTAGGCCTCGATGAGGGCCTCGGTGCGCATCGTCGCCGGGTCGCCGATGAGCACGGCCTTGCCCCCGCCCTGGTCGTTGCCGCAGGCGGCGTGCTTGTAGGTCATGCCCCGGGCCAGGCGACACACGTCGAGCACCGCCATTGCCTCGTCCGGGTAGGCCTGGAACCGGGTGCCGCCGAGACCGGGGCCGAGCACCGTCGAGTGCACCGCCACCACGGCCCGCATCCCCGTGGCCGGGTCGGCGGCCAGGTGGACGGCCTCGCAGCCGTGGGCGCCGGCGATGTCGAGCAGCTCGAACCCGCCCCCCCGCCCGGTCATGTGACTAGTCCGGGGCGTTGACACCAAATGACCCGGTTGGGCCATGGTGGCCTGGACGGCCGGTCCGTACCTTGAAGGGGAGCAACCGGACAGATCCGCACTCGAACGCACGGGAGACCCAAATGGCCAACCACGACGACCTCGACGCACCGGAGCAGCTGCTGACCCCCTCCGAGGTGGCCGCGATGTTCCGCGTCAACCCGAAGACCGTCACCCGCTGGGCCCGCGCCGGCAAGCTGACCGCCATCCGCACCCTCGGTGGCCACCGTCGCTTCCGCGTGTCCGAGATCCGGCGCTGCCTCGAGGAGATGAGCCAGGAGCGCTGAGCTTCCGCTCGCTCCCGCTCCGCTCGCCCAGGGGCTCGCTTCGTCGGTCGCTGCGCATGCCCGCCCAACCGGCGGGTGCAGCCTTCGGCCAGTCGCGGCGGTCCCGGGCGGGCGGGTCGTCTGAGATGAAGGCGTCCGGACCGCCCCGGCGAAGCCCCCCTTGCCGGGCCCCGGAATCGAATCGAGACACAGGAAGGACCTGCGGCCCCATGATCGTCGGCGCCAATCCATCCGCAGGTCCTGAGATCGCGCCGCCGGTGCGGGAACGTCGTCCCGGGACTGGGGCCGCCCCCGGCGCCACCAGTACCGTCCAGCGGTCGTGGCCACCCCCACCGCTGCGTATTCGATCCGCCTGACCGTCCGCCTGGACAACGTGCCCGGTGCGCTGGGCCGCCTGGCGACCGCGATCGGCGACGCGGGCGGCAACATCAGCCAGCTCGCCGGCTTCGACGTGCGCGACCCGCAGCTGATCGAGGACATCACGGTCAACTGCTCGTCCGAGGGCCACATCAAGGTGGTGGTCGCCATCGTGAGCGGCCTGCCCGGCATCGAGCTCCTCGACTGGGTCGACTGCACGTTCGAGCTCCACGAGGGCGGCAAGATCGAGGTCCTGGCCCACACGGCCATCGCCGATCGCGACGACCTCTCGATGGCGTACACGCCAGGCGTGGCCCGGGTGTGCCGGGCCATCGTCGACACGCCGGCCCGGGTGCACGACCTCACGATCAAGGGGAACACGGTCGCCATCGTGACCGATGGAACCGCGGTGCTCGGCCTCGGCGACATCGGCCCCGAGGCCTCGCTGCCGGTGATGGAGGGCAAGGCGCTCCTGTTCAAGGAGTTCGCCGGCGTCGACGCGTTCCCGATCTGCCTCGACGTGCAGTCCGCCGACGAGATCGTCGAGACCGTGCAGCGCATCGCCCCGGGCTTCGGGGGCATCAACCTCGAGGACATCGCCGCCCCGGTGTGCTTCGAGGTCGAGGAGCGGCTGCGCGTGCTGCTCGACATCCCCGTGTTCCACGACGACCAGCACGGCACGGCCGTCGTCACCCTCGCCGCCCTCGAGAACGCCCTGCGGGTGGTCGGCAAGCAGATGCGGGCCGTGCGCGTGGTGATCGCCGGCGTCGGCGCCGCCGGGGTGGCCATCGCCAAGATCCTCATCGACGCCGGCGTCCCGCACATCGTCGGGTGCGACCGCATGGGCGCGGTTCACACCGGCCGCACCGACCTCAACAGCTCGAAGCGCTGGTTCGCCGAGAACACGAACCCCGACGGCTTCACCGGCACGGTGGGCGACGCCCTGGCGGGCGCCGACGTCTTCGTCGGCGTTTCCGCGCCGGACCTCATCACCCCGGACGACGTCGCCTCGATGGCCACGGACCCGATCGTGTTCGCCATGGCCAACCCCGACCCCGAGATCCGCCCCGAGCTCATCGCCGACCTCGCCGCCGTCATCGCCACCGGGCGGTCCGACTACCCGAACCAGATCAACAACGTGCTCGCGTTCCCGGGCATCTTCCGCGGCGCCCTCGACGCCCGGGCCACCGAG
>JACDCH010000029.1 GCA_013694495.1 Acidimicrobiia bacterium
GAAGGGGGTCCCTCGCGCAACAGGGACAGCTCATCCTCACCGGCCGCCACCGGGCCCCAGCCACCAAAGCTCAAACAGCGCTGCCGACTGCGCCGCCTACATCCTCAGGAAGTCACGCCGCCAACACCCGCAAGAGCGGAAGGAAGCTCGCTGGTGGGTCCGTGTCGCAGGCGTACCGGACCCTCAACCGGGTGCTCAGCGCCGCCGTCGACGACGAGCTCATCGGCCGCAACCCGCTGCGGGGCGTCCGGCCGCCGCAGGTGAAGACCAAGACGATGAAGTTCCTGTCGCACGACGAGGTTGCCGCGCTGGCCGCCGTCATCGACGAGCGGTACCGGGCCCTCGTGCTCGTCGCGTCGTACTGCGGGCTCCGGGCGGGCGAGCTCATGGCGCTGCGGCGGCCCAACGTCGACCTGCTGCACCGATCGATCGCAGTCGTCGAGCAGGTTCACGCCGGCGGCGGCCACCACCACGTGAGCCCACCGAAAAGCGCGGCCGGGCGCCGCTCGGTCGCAGTGCCGTCGATCGTCGTGGAGAGCCTCGAGATCCACCTCGGCGAGTTCGCCGAGGCCGGATCCGCCGGGCTGGTGTTCCCCGCACCGAGCGGCGGCTTCATGCGGCCAGAGAACTTCCGGCGGCGGGTGTGGACGCCAGCGACGTTGGCGGCCGGCGTGGCGCCCCTGCGCCTGCACGACCTCAGGCACACCTGTGCGTCGCTGGCGATAGCCGCCGGCGCCGACGTGAAGGTCCTGCAACGGATGCTCGGCCACGCCTCGGCGGCGCTGACGCTCGACCGCTACGGCCACCTAATGCCGGGCCAGGCCGAGCTGATCGCCGACCGGCTCGACGCCATGGCGAGGGCCAGCGCGCCGGCGCCGCTGGCCGATGTCGTGGCCCTCGGCGACACCAACCGGTAGGTCCCGACACCGGCCACGGAGCGTGGTCGGGAGGAAGGCGCGGCTGGCTCGCCGGCGGGACTCCGGCTGCGCTCGCGGGATTTTCGCGGGATGGAGCTCGGCGGGCGGCCGACCCGCCTCACCGAAACACCTTCTGACCTGCGGAAACTGTGTGGTCGGGACGGGCGTCGATCCCGTGACCTACCGCTTTTCAGGCGGTCGCTCTGCCGACTGAGCTACCCGACCGTGACCGCTCCGGATGGAGCGGTTCGGCGACCCCGACGGGACTTGAACCCGCGACCTTTGGCGTGACAGGCCAACGCTCTAACCAACTGAGCCACGGGGCCTTGCTTCTCTCGCAAACTGCTTCCACCCCCGGAAGGGCAGACGGACGACATTAGCGGTCGATCTCGACGGTGCGCACACCGGTAGCGCCCTCGAGGATCGACACCGACCTGGTCGAGCCGTTCCGGGCATGCTCGACGGTGCGGGCGACGACGACCGCCGGTCCGGGCAGCTGCTCGGCCTCGTCGTGGTGGGCGCCGCAGCGCTCGGCGGCGGCCATGGTGACGTCGGCGGCCGTCCAGGGCGACGGTGGCGGCGTGGTCGACCACGTCGACCCGCCGTACTTCGTCAGGAACCCGGACACCGACGTCACGAGCCCGCGCGAGCCGGGCGCGCCGCGGAGGACCCCGACCATCGTGGCCAGGCCGTGGAGGGCGTAGCTGTTCAGGGGCCCGCCGGCGAAGGTCATGCCGCCGGTGACGGTGGCCGGCTCGCGCCCGAGCGCCGCCGCCGCGACCTGCACCGCCACCGGGAAGCACGAGTAGAGGTCGACGTGGTCGACGGCCCCGACGTCCGGCAGCGCCGCGAACACGGCCTCGGCGTTGGGCGAGCGGTGCAGGGCCGGCCGCTGCACGACCGGTACGGCGTGGTTGCCGACGGCGCTCGCCTCCGGGAAGACCCAGCGGTCCTCCGCGACGCCGGCAGCCCGGGCGGCGCCGACGGTGGTCAGGAGCAACGCCGCGCCCTGGTTCACCCGCATGTTCGAGCAGCACAGCTTCGTGTACGGGCTGGCGACCAACCGGTTGTCCGGGCCGGGCACGGCCACCTGCGCGGGCGGCTCCCGGGTCCAGGCGTACGGGTTCGCCGCCGCCACCGCCGCGAACTTTTGCTGCAGCGCCTCGAGGCGGGCGACGTGCTCGGGGGGCGTCCAGCCCTGCGCTGCGCCCCACGCCGACTCGAGCAGCGCGTACACGGTTGGCGGGTCGAACAGGCCGGTGGCGAACTCGAGGGGGCTGATGCCGAAGTCGCCGGTCTCGACCAGCTCGTCGGGCGCGGCTTCGCTCTTCCGGGCCGACGCCACCGCACCAGTGGCACGGGCCGAAGAGCCGGCGTTGGCCTCGGCCCCGACGACGAGGGCCGCCGGCGCGCCACCTTGGGCGACCGCGCTGATGGCCCGGTCGACCAGCTCCTGCTGGAGCACGCCGACGCGGGTCAGCACGGTGTGGGCGCCCGGGTCGACGGCGACGAGCCGGCCCGGATCCGGGTGCGACCACGCCCCCTCGGAGACGCCGACCCACGTGGCCCGCTCGAGGAGCGATCGTCCGCCGAGCCCGGCGTCGTCGACGGCCGCGGCGACGGCCGCCCGCAGCACGTCCTCCAGGCCGACGTCGCCGTCGTCGGGCCGGTGGACGACCTGGCCGGCGCCGACGAGGACGGGCGTGTCGGGGTTCAGGCCCCGGCCCCGGGCCAGTCGGCGAAGCGCTGCCCGGTGATGCGCTCGTAGGCCTCGACGTAACGGGCGCTCGTGGCCCCGGCCACCTCGTCGGGCAGCGCCGGCGGGGGCGGCGTCTTGTCCCAGTCGAGGCCATCCAGATAGTCGCGGACGGGCTGCTTGTCGAAGCTCGGCGGGGTCGCCCCCAGCATCACCTCGTCGGCCGGCCAGAAGCGCGACGAGTCGGGCGTCAGGACCTCGTCGCACAGGATGAGCTCGCCGTCGACCAGCCCGAGCTCGAACTTGGTGTCGGCGATGACGATGCCCCGCTCGGCGGCCCAGATCGAGGCTCGGCTGAACAAGGCGAGGCTCTTGTCTCGGGCCTGCTCGGCCAGCTCGGGGCCGATCAGCTCGACGGCCTCGTCGAACGTGATGTTCTCGTCGTGCAACCCGACGTCGGCCTTGGTCGAGGGCGTGAACACGGGCGCCGGCAGGCCCGCCGACTCCTGGAGGCCGGCCGGGAGCTCCTGGCCGTGCATCGTCCCCGACGTCCTGTACTCCTTCCACGCCGACCCGGTGAGCCGGCCGCGCACGATGCACTCGACGGGCAGCATCTCGGCCCGCCGGCACAGCATCACCCGGCCGGCGAAGGCCGGGTCCTGCACCTCGGGCGGGCAGTCGGCCAGGTCGGTGGACAGGAGGTGGTTGCCCATGACGTCCTTGAGGTGGTCGACCCAGAAGGAGGTCATGGCCGTGAGCACGCGCCCCTTGTGCGGGATCGGCTCGGCCAGCACGACGTCGAACGCCGACAGCCGGTCGGAGGTGACCATGAGCAGCCGGCCGTCGCCGGCGTCGTAGATGTCCCGGACCTTGCCCGAATGCACGTGGGGGAGGTCGACGGCGGGCAGGTCAGCAGGCGTCTCGGGCACGGCTCGAACGTAGCGGCGTCAGAGGATCGGCCGGGGCGAGTACCCCGCCGCTTCGGGGTGGGAGGCCACGACCTTGCCGATCCGCTCGACGACCCGAGCCACCTGGTCGGCCGCGGCGCCGGTGAAGCCCAAGGGGTCGGCCAGCAGCGCGTCGAGGTCGGCCCGGGTCAGTCCGAGCCGCTCGTCGCCGGCCAACCGCTCGAGGAGGTCGGCGCCACCCCGGCCGCCGGTCTCCCGCATGGCGAGGGCGACGGCGACGGCGTGCTCCTTGATCGCCTCGTGGGCGACCTCCCGACCGACGCCGCGCTGCACGGCCGCGACCAGCACCTTGGTGGAGGCGAGGAACGGGAGGTAGCGCTCGAGCTCGGCGGCGATCACCGCCGGGTAGGCGCCCAACTCGTCGAGCACCGTGAGGAACGTCTGCAGGAGGCCGTCGGTGGCGAGGAACGCATCGGGCAGGGCCACCCGGCGCACGACGGAGCACGACACGTCGCCCTCGTTCCACTGGCTCCCAGCCAGCTCCGCCACCATCGACAGGTGGCCTCGCAGCACGACCGCCAGGCCGTTGACCCGCTCGCAGCTCCGGGTGTTCATCTTGTGCGGCATCGCCGAGCTGCCCACCTGACCGGGCTGGAACCCCTCGGTGATGAGCTCGTGGCCGGCCATCAGCCGCAAGGTGGTGGCCAGGCTCGACGGCCCGGCCGCGGCCTGCACGAGGGCGCCGACGACGTCGAGGTCGAGGCTGCGGGGGTACACCTGGCCCACCGAGTCGAGAACCCGTTCGAAGCCGAGGTGCCGGGCCACGGCCGCTTCCAGCGCCGCGAGCTTCGCGGGGTCGCCACCGACCAGGTCGAGCTGGTCCTGGCCGGTGCCCATCGGCCCCTTGATCCCCCGCAGCGGGTAGCGGGCGAGGAGCTCCTCGATCCGCTCGAGAGCGACGAGCACCTCCTCGCCGCAGTTGGCGAAGCGCTTGCCCAGCGTCGTGGCCTGGGCGGCGACGTTGTGGCTGCGACCGGCGAGCACGAGGGCGGCGTGCTCGGTGGCCAGGGCGGCGAGGCGGGCGGCCGTGGCGACGAGCCGGTCGCGCACGAGCAGCAGCGAGTCGCGGACCTGCACCTGCTCGACGTTCTCGGTGAGGTCGCGGCTCGTCATGCCCTTGTGCACGTGCTCGTGGCCGGCGAGGGCGGCGAACTCCTCGATGCGGGCCTTGACGTCGTGGCGGGTGCTGCGCTCCCGGGCCTCGATGGAGGCGAGGTCGACCTGCTCGACGACGGCCTCGTAGGCCTCGATCACGCCGTCGGGCACGTCGACGCCGAGGTCGGCCTGGGCCCGGAGCACCGCCAGCCACAGCCGGCGCTCGGCCACCACCTTGTTGGCGGGCGACCAGATGGCGACCAGCTCGGTGCTCGCGTAGCGGGCGGCGAGCACGTTCGGCAGGTGCGTCTCTGCGCTCATTTTCTCAAGTCCTCCCTGACCGGTGCCGACCTGATGCTCTCACGGTGCGGACCGTCCCTGCGAAGGGGCGCACGAGGAGGTCGAGTCGGTTGCAAGGACGCTGCGAACGTCATCTGTTCGACCGGGCGGTCGACCTGTGCGGTCGCTGCGGCGGCGAGTACTGCACGGACTGCCTCGTGTACAGCTTCGGCCCGAGCCGGCCGCCGTTCTGCCTGCCCTGCGCCGTGGCCCAGGCCGGTGTCCGCTCGAACGCCGCCACCTACCGGCCCCTGAGCGGCCGCCAGCAGCGCCAGCTCCGCAAGCGTCGCGAGCACGCAGCCGGAGCCGCGGCCGCTCCCCCGCTGCCCGTCGAGGCGGAAACGACGAGCTGGCAGGCCCCGGCGCGGGTCGCCGATCCGGCCTGAGCGAGGGACCCGAGCCGACTGCATTCGGGCGCGACGCCGATCGCGCCGATGAGGATCGGCGGTAACAGGACGCGCAAGCCTCACCGGCGGCGAACGTTCCCCCTCCGTGAACGCTCGTGAGGGACGACCTGTCGCCTGGTGGCCGGGGGTCGAGGCGCTGCGTGGCGTCGCGGTCGCGGCGGTTCTCGTCTACCACCACAGCCCCGACCGCCTCCCCGGCGGCTTCCTCGGGGTTTCCCTGTTCTTCACCCTCTCGGGTTTCCTCATCACGACCCTCCTGCTCCGGGAGCACGACCGGGACGGCACGATCCGCCTGCGGCGTTTCTGGGCCCGCCGCCTCCGCCGCTTGGCCCCCGTCGCCCTGCTTGGGCTCGGGCTGGCGGCCGCTGTCTCGGCGATCACCCATCCGGCGGGCCGCCTGGCGGAGATCGGCGGCGACATCACGGCCGCCGCCCTCCACGTCTCGAACTGGCGATTCGCCGCCAGCGGCGTCGACTACGGCGACACCTTCAACCTGCCGTCACCTGTCGTGCACTACTGGTCGTTGTCGATCGAGGAGCAGTTCTACGCCGTCTACCCCCTGCTGACGCTGGTTGCGCTGAAGTGGGGTCGGCGGGCGTTCGTCGCCGTCCTGGGGATCGTCGTCGCCGCCTCGCTGGTGCGCCAGTTCGGCCTCGATGCGAACCGCGCGTACCTCGGGACCGACACCCGCTGCCTCGAACTGGCAGTGGGGGCCGTGGTGGCGGTCGGTCGACTCCGGTTCCGGAAGATCGCCGGCCACCTCGCGCTCGACGTCGCAGCCGTCACCTCACTCGCGCTCTTGTGCGCCGTCTGGCTGACCGTCGATCTGTCCGACGAACGCCTCTTCCGCGGCGGGCTGGCTCTCCACGCCCTGCTGTCGGCCGTCGTCGTCGTCGGCGCGGCCGACGGGCGTCTCGTCGCGGCCCTCGGCCAGCTCCGTCCGCTCGTCGCCCTCGGAGCGATCAGCTACGGGGTGTACGTGGTGCACTGGCCGCTGTTCCTCCTCCTCGAGCCGGCGCGCGTCGGCCTCGACGGACCGCTGCTGCTGGGCGTGCGCGTGGCCGCGACGTGCGTCGTCGCCTTCGTCATCCACCTGCTCGTCGAGCAGCCCGTGCGCCTCGGCCTTGCTCTGCCGAACTGGCGGGCGCCGCTGGCCCTCGCCACCGCGATGTCGATCATCGTCCTCGCCGCGGTGGCGTTGCCGCGGCTGGAGCTCGGCGGCCCCGAGGAGGTCCTCGCGGGCGGTGCGACCCTCGTGACCATGCCGGACCCCGGCCCGACGACGGCCTCCACTGCGGTGCCGGCCACGACGGCGGGCCCCACGACGATGCCGGCCCCCGTCCCGACCACGTCCGCCGCGCCGGCCACCGATCCGGTGCTCGAACCCACCGAGGCCCCCTCCCCGACGACCACGCCCTCGACGGCCGGTCCATCGCCCGTCCCGCCCGCACCCCCGGCGCCGCCCGACCACCTCCTCGTCGTCGGGGACTCCTCGGCGCAGTTCATCGGCCTCGGGATGCAGGAGTGGGCCGCTGACCGCGGCGTTCGGGTCGACCTCCTCTACGAGTACGCATGCACCCTCCTCGACGCTGGGCAGTTCCTCATCCGCGAAGGTTGGATCTACGAGCAGACCCAGGCCTGCCGGAACCTCGTCGGGAGCGCCGTGGACATCGCACGCGAGCTCGATGTCGACGCGATCGTGTTGTTCATCGGCAACTTCCAGCTGGCCAGCTGGCGCCCGTCGGACGCGGTGGCGTTCTCGGGCGTGGGGGACGGCGTCGTCGACCCCCTCGTGCTCGGTTCCATCTCCGAGGCGATCGACACCCTGGCGGTCGCGGGCGTACCGGTGCTCGTGGCCGATCTCCCGCTCCCGGATTGGGACGTCGACGTGCCCACCCCGAGCGGGACCCTCCCCGGCTCCGGTCCACCGACCATCAACGACCCCGAGCGCGTTGCCGCCCTCAACCGGTTGACGCAGCTGGCGGTCGAGGGGAACCCCCGGACCCGGCTGGTGCCGTGGGCGTCGATCCTCGCCGGCCCCGACGGCGTCATCGACCCTGCTGATCGCCATGACGGCCTCCACGTCCGCCCGGAGGTGGCTCGATCACTGATGGCCGGCGCGCTCGGCGACGCCATCGCCACCTTGTACGCCGACGCGAGCCTCGGGCTGTAGGTCCCGTCGCAGGTCCGCTTCGGGCGGCTCGGGGACGGGCTGCTAGCGCGTCACCATCGCGGCCCGGTGGTCGTCGAGCTGGGCGGCGAGGGCGGCGTCGGTTATCGAGAGCATCTGGACGACGAGCAGGGCGGCGTTCATGGCGCCGCCGATGGCCACGGTGGCCACCGGGATGCCCTTGGGCATCTGCACGGTGGCGTAGAGGGC
>JACDCH010000035.1 GCA_013694495.1 Acidimicrobiia bacterium
GTGGTCGGCCACGCCGGTCGCCGAGCGGGCGGCGGTGCTGTTCCGGGCGGCGGCCTGGCTGCGCGACCGCCGGGCCGAGGTGGCGGCCCTCGAGGTGTTCGAGGCCGGCAAGCCCTGGGACCAGGCCGACGCCGACGTGTGCGAGGCGATCGACTTCTGCGAGTACTACGGCCGCGAGGCGTTGCGGCTCGACGGCGCCGCGGCCGAGCGCGTGCAGTCGCCGCCGGGGGAGGAGAACCGGCTCCGCTACCGCGGCAAGGGCGTGACCGCCGTCATCTCGCCGTGGAACTTCCCGCTCGCCATCCCCGCCGGCATGACCGTCGCCGCGCTCGTGGCCGGGAACCCGGTGATCCTCAAGCCGGCCGAGCAGTCACCCGCCACGGCCTGGCGCCTCGTCGAGGCGCTGCTGGCGGCGGGAGTGCCCCGCGGCGTCGTGCAGTTCCTCCCGGGCTTCGGCGACGTCGGCGCCCGGCTGGTCGAGCACCCCGACGTCGCGGCCGTCGCCTTCACCGGGTCGCGCGAGGTCGGCCTGTCGATCATCCGCACGGCCGCCGACCACCAGCCGGGTCAGCGTCACATCAAGCGGGTCGTCGCCGAGCTGGGCGGCAAGAACGCGGTGATCATCGACGCCGACGCCGACCCCGATCAGGTGGTGCCCGGCCTCGTGCTCTCGGCGTTCGGCTACGCCGGGCAGAAGTGCTCGGCCGCGAGCCGGGCGATCCTCGTCGGGCCGGCCTACGACGTCGTGCTGCCGCGTCTGGCTGCGGCCACCCGGGAGGCGCTCGTCGGGCACCCCCGCCGCCCCGGAGTGCTGGCCGGCCCGCTCATCGACGCCGACGCCCACGAGCGGCTCCTGGCGGCCGGCGTCACGGCGGAGCGCGAGGGTCGGGTCGTGGGGCGCTGGGACGGCGACCTCCCCGCCGGTGGCTGGTACGTGCCGCCGCTCGTCGTCGCCGACGTGGACCCGGTCACCTCGACGCTGTGGCGCGAGGAGCAGTTCGGTCCGCTCCTGTGCGTCGTGCGGGCCGAGTCGTTCGACCACGCGCTCGAGCTGGCCAACGCCAGCGACTACGCGCTCACCGCGGGCTGCTACAGCCGCAGCCCCGTGCACCTCCGCCGGGCCGCGGCTGAGCTCCGGGGCGGGAACGTGTAGCTCAACCGGCCGACAACGGGCGCCGTGGTCGGGCGACAGCCCTTCGGCGGCTACGGGCTCTCGGGCGTCGGGTCCAAGGCTGGTGGCCCCGACTACCTCGTGCAGTTCTGCGACCCTCGCGTCGTGACCGAGAACACGCTGCGGCAGGGGTTCGCACCCGAATGAGTCGGCGCCTCCCGCCGGCCACCGTCGCCGCTCTGGTCGGCGCCGGGTTGGCCGCCCTCGGCACGTTCCTCACGTGGTTCCGCATCGAGATCGGCGGCGTGGTGGCGCCCGGCGGGTCCGAGAGCGGGTGGGAGGGGCGCGACGGGCGCACCGTGCTCGGCGGCGCGGTCGTGGCGCTCCTGGCCGCCGGGCTCGTCGCGCTGGGCCGCCGGACCGAGCTGGCCAAGGTGGCGCTCCTCGTGAGCGGGTGCATCACCGCCGTCGTGGCCGTCGCCGGGATCGTCGACGCCAGCTCCAAGGCCGGCCAGGTGCAGTCGCAGTTCGGGATCCCGCCGGGCCGGGTCGTGGCCGACGTCGGCGCCGGGCTGTGGCTGGTGGCCGTGGCCGGCGCCGTGCAGCTGGCCGGCGGCCTGCTCGTCCGCCGCGCCGCCCGCTGACCGCCGATCCACCCGCATCCGGAATCGGAGTTGGCCATCAGCTCAGGACCTGCGGATGGATCGGCGTCGACGATCATCGGGCCGCAGGTCCTTCCTGTGTCTCGATTCGATTCCGGGGCCCCGGCGAGGGGCTTCGCCGGGGCGGTCCGGACCCCTTCATCAGCTCAGCACGTGCGGCGGACAACCGCGCCGCGCCCGCTGACCGCCGGAGGCGCTGGGGGTCTGGGGGCGGAGCCCCCCAGGCATCGGCCGCAGGGCGACGAAGTCGGCCGAGGACCGCAACGACCGAGCGGAGCGAGGGCCACGACACTCGCCAGAACGGAGCGAAGCGAGTGACGGCGAAGAACTCAGGCCTGCGGTCGCCACCGCCGATTTGCCCGAAGGGGTGGCACCCTCGGCCCTGTCGGGCCCGGTCGTGGTTCGTTACCGTCCTCGATCGGAGGAGATGCCATGCCTGACGACGACCAGCCCATCGAGCCGCAGACGATCCAGCTGCACACCGAGGCGCCCTTCGGGGCGTCGCAGAGCTACGACAGCCAGTGGATCAGCTGGGCGCAATCGACCCCGGCCCCGCAGATCGCCGGCGTCGACGCCAGCCTCGACCCCCGGTTCTCGAACGACCCCAACGACCCCAACGGCGACAGCGGGACGAGGTACGCCTGACATGCCTGATCCCGTCGAGGTCCACACCGAGCCGTTCGTCCTCCATCTGGAGCTCCAGTGGGACGGCGGCACGCTCGCCGAGTTCGAGTCGAACTTCCGGTCGTTCTCCTGGGACGTCCCCCGCGCCGTGTACTTCGCCGAGCCGATGAGTGGCTTCGGCGCCCACCTCGCCCTGAACGCGTTCGAGACGACGATCGGCAACCACAGCGGCGACCTCGTCCACGTCCTCGCCGGCGGCATCGCCGAGCTCCACGGCAACGGGTCGGTCGACCTCGGCGTGCAGGGCCAGATCGACTTCCGGGCCATGCAGCTCAGCGGCGCCAGCATCTTCCTCGGCGTGCAGGGCCAGGTCACCGCCAACCCGGCGGGCGGCGCGGCCGAGGTCACGTTCGCGCCGACCCTCAGCATCCAGTTCGGGGCCACCGCTCACCCCTAGGTGTGGCCTCCGGCCCCAGCGCGGCGGCGCCCCGGAGCCCGGTCAGGCGGGATCCAGCGACTTGGCGATCAGGGGCACGACGCGCATGGCGAGCTGCTCGGACATGGCGATCTGCGTCGTCGTGCGGCTGATGCCCTGCACGGCGAGGATCGCCCCGATCACCTCCTGCAGGTGCTCGTTGGTGCGGGCGACGACGCGGGTGTGCAGGTCGCCGGGACCGGTGGTGGCGTGGACCTCGAGCACCTCGGGGATGCCGGCGAGGTGCTCGATCACGTCGGCCAGCCGGCCCTGCGCGATCTCGAGGCTCACGAAGGCGAGCACCTCGTAGCCGATGGCCCGCAGGTCGAGGTCCGGGCTGAAGCCGGTGACCACGCCGCGCCGTTGCAGCTTCTCCAGGCGCGCCTGTACCGTCCCCCGGGCCACCTGGAGCTGGCGGGCCAGCTCCATCACCCCCGCCCGTGGGCTGTCGGCGAGGGCGAGCAGCAAACGGGCGTCGAGCGGATCGAGCATGAACGGATCGTCTAGCAGATCCAGCTCTCCCTGTGCATCCTGATCAGTGAATCGCGTTGTCATTGACCCGCCCGCCGAGGAGTCGTTGACTGCACTGCACAAGTCGCCGAGCCGCAGGGGGCAGCATGGCCACGATCCTTCGGGCCGACCTCGACCGCTTCAGGACCACCGTCGACGAGCTGGTGGCAGGACATCCCGTCTGCACCTCCAACCGCTATGCGGTGTGGTTCGCCGACGGCACCGCATCCCGTGAGGAGGTCCGGCACCTCGCCGTGCAGTTCTCCGTGTTCAGCCACCTCTTCGTCGAAGCGCAGCTGCGCAAGGTGATCAACGCCACCACCGTCGAGACGTACCGGGCCGGCAAGGAGATCCTGCTGAACGAGCTCGGCGTGTCGTTCAACGGCCAGGTCGACGTCGACGGCGTCGCGGTCGACGGCACCGTCGAGGGAGGGCGCTTCAAGTTCGGCGCCGCCCACTTCGAGTGGCTGCTGCGCTTCGCCGCGCCGCTCGGGCTCGGGTTCGAGGACGTCGGCAAGCGCCGCCACGGCACCCCGGCGACGCTGCACTTCTGCGACGAGCTGCTGCGCATCTACGGCGCCGACGACCCGTCGACCGCGGAGGGCGCGAGCTACGCGGTCGAGCACTGGGCCGCAGCCGGGTTCTGGAAGCAGCTCATCGCCGGGCTGCGGGCGTTCAAGGCCCGCGAGTGCGCGGAGCTCCCGCTCGGTTTCTGGCTGTGGCATGACCGGGTCGAGGACCAGCACGCGGCCCACACCGCCGACGAGCTCGAGGAGGCGTTCGGCCAGCCCTGGTTCGACGAGTCGGCCTTCCTCGCCGCTGTGACCGACATGCTCGACGGCGTCGCCGTGTTCTGGGACGGTCTGTGGGCTGATCGGAACGCGGCCGCCGGGCGGGCCGGATGACCGCCGTCGACCCGCAGGCACGGGTCGCCCCGCCGCACCTGCGGGGCATCGACCACGTCGAGCTGTGGGTGGGCAACGCCCGCGCCTTTGCGGGCTGGATGGCCGCCGCCTTCGGCTTCGACATCGTCGCCCACGCCGGCCCCGAGACCGGCGAGCGCGACCGCCAGCGGTGGATGCTCCAGCAGGGCGACATCCGCCTGCTCGTCACCGGCGCCCTCGGGCCCGACTCGCCGGTGGCCGATCACGTGCGCCGCCACGGCGACGGCGTGCGCGACATCGCCTTCCTCGTCGACGACGTCGACACCGCCTACGCCGGCGCCCTCGAGCGCGGGGCCGCGGGGGTGCGACCGCCGGCCGATGACACCGACGACCACGGCACGATCCGCCACGCCGCCATCGCCACCTACGGCGAGACGGTGCACACGTTCCTGGACCGGTCCCGCTACGCCGGCCCGTTCGCCCCTCGCTTCGAGGAGGCCGGGTTGAAGCGACCGGTCGGCCCCGACGTCGGGTTGCTGCGCATCGACCACATCGTCGGCAACGTCGAGGAGGGCGAGCTCGAGCGGTGGGTCGGCTACTACGAGCAGGTCATGGGCTTCGACCAGCTCGTGCACTTCACCGACGACGCCATCTCCACCGAGTACTCGGCGCTCATGTCGACGGTCGTGTGGAACGGCGCCAAGGTCGTGATGCCGCTGAACGAGCCGGCCGAGGGCCGGCGCAAGAGCCAGATCGAGGAGTACCTCGACTACTACGGCTCGCCCGGCGTGCAGCACCTGGCCCTGCGCACCGACGACATCGTGGCCGCGGTGCGGGCGCTGCGGGCCCGGGGTGTGCGCATGCTCGAGGTGCCGCCGTCGTACTACGACGAAGCCAAGGAGCGGATGGCCGAGCTCGGCGACGAGCTGCCGTGGGCGGCCCTCGCCGAGCTCGGGATCCTCGTCGACCGCGACCACGACGGCTACCTGCTCCAGATCTTCACCGAGACCCTCTGCGACCGGCCCACGGTCTTCGTCGAGATCATCCAGCGCGAGGGCGCCAAGGGCTTCGGCGAGGGCAACTTCAAGGCCCTCTTCCAAGCCATCGAGCGCGAGCAGGAAGCGCGCGGCAACCTGTAGCTCGATGTCCGTGCCGTCGGTGCCGCCGCAGTGGGTGAAGGGCAGGACGAGCCGGCAGGCCCACGTCGGCCTGCCCGCCGGCACCCACGAGGACGAGCACGGCCGCAGCGGCTTCTTCGGGCCGGCATCGCACCTCTACCGGCTCCACGCGCCGACCGACTGGGTGTCGGTCGACGGTCCGGCGGCGCACCGGGCCTACGACCTGACCCGCTCGACCGCCGGCACCGACCTGTGGCCGACGCTCGTCGTCGGCAACCAGCAGGTGTCGATCGCCTGGCACCGGCTGGCCGTGCCGTACCGCCCCGAGTTCAAGCGCGACGCCGACGGCGACGAGCTCTTCTTCGTGCACGCCGGCACCGGCGTGCTGCGCACCGAGTACGGCCCGCTCGACTACCGCCCCGGGCACTACCTGCTCGTTCCCCGGGGCACGACCTACCGCTTCGAGCCGGCGACGGCCACCGACCTCCTCACCATCGAGGCGGCGGGGGAGCAGCTCACCCTGCCGGACCGTGGCCCGCTCGGCCGCCACGCCGTCTTCGACCCGGCCATCATCGACGTGCCCGAAGCCGAGGCCGTCGACGAGGCCGGCGAGTTCGTCGTCGTCGTGAAGCGCGGCGGGCACGACACGCGGGTCACGTACGGCTTCCACCCCTGCGACGTCGTGGGGTGGAAGGGCGACCTCGCGCCGCTGCGGCTCCACGTCGACGACATCCGCCCGGTGACGTCGGCCCGCTACCACCTGCCGCCGTCGGTGCACACGACGTTCGTCGCACCCGGCTTCGTGGTGTGCACGTTCGCGCCCCGGCCGATGGAGAGCGATCCCGAGGCGCTGCGGCTGCCGTTCTTCCATCGCAACATCGACTACGACGAGGTGCTCTTCTACCACTCGGGCAACTTCTTCTCCCGGGCCGGCATCGACGCCGGGATGCTCACGTGGCACCCCGCCGGCCTTCACCACGGACCGCAGCCCGGTGCCCGTTCGCGCGATGCGGAGGCGGCGGTGGCCAGCGCGGAGGGTGACGCGACGGGTGGTGTGCGGATGGCCGACGAGGTGGCGGTGATGGTCGACGCCCGCCGTCCGCTGCAGGCGTGGCGGGATGCCGGCGACCGGTGGGAGATCGAGGGCTACGTCGACTCGTGGTCGGTCGAGGGTGGCGGCGGAGGCCGGTGACGGCCGCGTTCCCGCCGGCGGGGTTCCGACCGCCGTCGATCCGCGACTTCTACGCGTTCGAGGCGCACGTTGCCACCGCCCGCGGCGCCCGGGGGCTCGAGATGGACCCGGGCTGGTACGAGCAGCCGGTCTTCTACTTCTCGAACCCCGCCGCGGTCCTGGGCCACGGCGACGTCGTCCGCTTCCCGTCGTCGTCGAAGGAGTGGGACTACGAGCTCGAGGTGGCGGCCGTGATCGGCCTCGAGTGCCGCGACCTGCTCGCTGACGGCGACGCCTGGCTCGACGTCGTCGCCGGCTTCACGATCATGAACGACTGGTCGGCCCGGGACCTCCAGCGCGTCGAGATGCGCCAAGGCCTCGGACCGGCGAAGGGCAAGGACTTCGCCACCTCGCTGGGCCCGGTGCTCGTCCGGCCGACGCCGTCGCCAGCCGGCACGATGGTCGCTCGGGTCAACGGCGTCCAGCGGTCGTGGGGCGAGCTGGGCGACCTCCACTTCACCTGGGGGCAGCTGCTGGCCCATGCATCCCGGGACACGGTGCTCGTGCCGGGCGACGTGATCGGCTCCGGCACCGTCGGCACCGGCTGCCTGCTCGAGCTCCGGGCGGTCGCCGAGGCCGAGGGCCGCGAACCACTCCCGTGGCTGCGCAGCGGCGACGTCGTGGAGCTCGAGGTCGACGGGATCGGCGTGCTCGCCAACACCGTCGGATGACCCCGAACGCCGTTGGGGTGCCCCGCCGGACGGCTGCTACGGTCACCGCTCCCGCAAGGGCGTATAGCTCAGTTGGTTAGAGCGCTTGCTCGACACGCAAGAGGTCACAGGTTCGAGTCCTGTTACGCCCACTGAGAAACCCGGGTCACAGCCATGGGGTTCTTGTGGTCGCCAACGACGACACCGACTGCACGGTCCTGCTGGCGGCCACCCTCCGAGCCGAACGACTCGACCGCCCAGCCACTCAGATCGCCGCCGATCTCGACCCACGAGCCCCCGTGTCGGCCGCCTTCTTTCGCTCGATGGGGCTCTGATTTCACGGCACACCCCGCCGATCGGGGGTGCCCCGGAACGGCACTTCCGCTCTGCGCAGGCTCTGTCGGGCTCGCGTCAGCAGTTGGCCATCGCCTCGAGCGCCTCGCAGATTCGTCGTCGACCGTCGGTGCCGAGTGCACCCAGCCGCATCGTCAGGACAGACTTGGGTACCGCGGCGAGGTTGTCGAACGTCGCGACGCTGTCATGGTCGATCCCTTCGTCACGGCCGACCGGGATGCAGGTAGGAATGCTCCTGATCGTGCTCGTGACCGGCGCGACGACCACGTTGTTGAGCACCGGTATGACCTCGTCACGAGAAACGACGAGCACGGGCCGCCGCTTCTGGTTGGGTGTCTCCATCAGCCACAACTCAGCCTGCGCTACCACGGCTCAGCCTCGGTCAGGGCCATCGCGCACGCCATCGCGAGCCCGTCGTCGTCCGCCGTCTGCGGGGCGTCGCGGTATGACTGAGCGATTGCGGCGCCGACGCGTGCTCGACGGACCGAGTCGGCAAGGTGATGGACACCTTGGCGGATCACAGCAGACCGGCTCTCGCCGATGCCTTCGTCGACGAGTTCGTCGATGAGCGCCAGCTCATCGTCGGTGAAGCGAGTCGGAACCGGTGTTGTCATACAGAGCAGTATACGAACTGTAGAAGCGGTGCGCGACGCCAATGGCAGGCGCACCATCCCCTGAGTCTGAGTTCCGGCGGATCCGTCGTGGCGCGATGGATGGCGGCCGATGCGCGGTCAGATCGCCGAGAGTCTGCGGTGGAGGAGGCGGCTGCCGATGAGTAGGAGCACTGCGGCGAAGGCGAGCAAGATGCCGACCTCCCCCAGCACGGTGCGCGCCGATCCGCCCTCGAACACCAGCTCCACCCACGCGTCCATCGCCCATGCGTGGGGCACGGCATGGCCGATGCCGCGCATCGTCGGCCCGACGATCTCGAGTGGCCACATCGCCCCGCCCAGCATGCCGAGCGCGATGGCGACCGGGATGCCGATGGCCTGCGCTTGGTCGCCGTTGCGAGCCACAGACCCGACCAACAACCCTGCGCCCGCGCAGAGCAGTGAGAACGCGAGCACCAGCAGTGCCACGCCGACCGGGTCGCCGAAGTCGACCCCGAAGACGAGTGCGCCGACCGAGAGCAGAAGCAACGACTGCACGATGCTGAAGAGCACTCGGCTGAGTCCGAACCCGACGAGGATGGTCGAGGTCCGCAGCGGTCCGGCGCGAATGCGGTTGAGCACGCCGAGCTGGCGGGCCTGGACGATCGAGGCGGCGATGGCGAGGGAGTTGACGAACACGAAGAGCACGAGGTTGGCCGGCGCGGTGTAGGAGAACTGGTTCACGTCGTCCTCGGCTGGTGTGCCCGTCGCCATGACCGGAACGTCGATCGTGGTCTGCTCGGCGCCCAAGGCGTCGGCCGTCAGGAGGTTCGCGTCGAGGTCGGTGCCGGTCAGGTCGCTGGCGAGACGAGCCGCGCCGAGCCGCGCTCCTTCACCGGCAAGCACGCCGCGCACGACCGTGCGCACTGTGCCTGTCGACCGCCGGATCGGATCGGTGATCAGCTCGACTCGCTCAGCGCCGGGGGCGATGACCAGACCGGCGTCGACGCGTCCCGTGCGAACGTCGAGCTCGAGGGCGTCGAGGTCGGTGTAGCGACGCGTTGCCAGCGCCGGTGAGTCATCGACGAGACGTTCGATTCGTGCGGACAGCTCGCTCTGGTCCCGGTCGATCACGCCGATCGGCAGATCGCCGGCCTCGCCGAAGAAGGTGGAGCCGATGATCACCATGATCACGACTGGCAGTACGAGGATGAAGAACAACGCCGTTCGGTCGCGGTAGACGCGGAGCAGTTCGTTGCGTGCGATCACCAACGCTGAGCTGGTCACCTCGAGACCCGCCGTGAGAGCAGGCCCAGTCCGACTGCGCCGGTCAGGCCTGCGATCCCGAGAAGCACCGCGACGTGCGGGACGATGTCACGCACGCCACCGTGTCCTGCCGAGAGCTGGGTGAAGCCGCGCAGGGCCCAGCCGTTGGGCGTCGCCAGCGAAAGCCGCCGCATCAGGTCGGTCATGTCGCCGGGCGGCGTGAAGTTCCCGCCCAGCAGTGCGAGGCCGAACGTGAGCATCGTCGTGTAACCCTCGGCCTGGGCGTCGGTCCTCGCCAGAGCAGTGACGAACGTGCCGATACCGGCGACGGCGAGAACGGCGGCCACAATGACGACGAGCACGCCGAGCGGATCGCCCCAGTCGACCCCGAGAGCGGCCGTGCTGACGCCATAGACGACGACCAGGCTGAGCAGTCCGGTGGCGACAACGGCGATCAGCTTGCCGCCAAGGATCTGCGCGTTGGTCACCGGCGACGAACGCAGGCGCGTCAGCGTGCCTTCCCGCTGCTCGGTGAGCAGGCTGCGCGCACCGGCCCCGACGGTGAAGAACAGGAAGAGCATCGCCATCGACGGCGCCATGTACGCCGCCACGTTGACCTCACCGCCGAGCACGGATTCGTCGACCGGCAACGCGGGTTCGAGCGTCATGGCCCGCTCGACCGCTGTCTCGGGGTCCGCGCCGGCGGCGATGGCCGTCGCCGCGGCCAGGCGCGACGCGTCGATCTGCGCCGCCACGCCCTGCGCGACGCCGATGGCGATGTCGCCGGAGAACAGGTCGTCCGATCCGCGCACGACGGTGATGCCGAGCGGTTCCTCGCCAGCCAACGACGCGCCGAAGCCGGCCGGGATGACAAGCGCCGCGCCCAAATCGTCGGCGACGACGCCGTCTCGGGCAGCTGCCGCGGAAGCCACCGGCTGGAAGCGCAGCGGCGAGTCGCCCTCGGCACCCGTCAGCGCCGCCGCGACACTCGACGACACCTCGGAGCGGTCCTCGTCGACCAGCCCGATGCGAACTTCGAAATCGCCGCCGTCACCGAAGGCGAGCCCGATGATCGTGGCCAGCACGATCGGCGCCACGATCCCGAAGATGATGAGTGAGCGATCGCGGACCCGACGGCGAAGGTCGATGAGCGCAATCAGCAGCGCAGCGCTCATCCGGCCCGCCCTCCGCGCCACACGCGCCGGATCCGATGACGCTCACTCAATCGCGCAAGGCCTTGCCGGTGAGGTGGAGGAACACGGCCTCGAGGTCGGGTTCGCTGGTGTCGATGCCGGTGATGACCACGTGGACGCGCTCCGCCGCGCCCACCACCTCAGCCAGTCTGCGGCCGGTGTCGTCGACCAGCAGATCCACCGCACCGTCACGCACAACTGCGCCCGGGAACTCCGCCGCCAGCGCGTGGAGATCGCCCGTTCCGCTCACTCGTAGACCGGCCTGGTGGCCGACGTGCGCGATCAGCTCGCGTCGGGTGCCCTCCGCCACGAGGCGCCCTTCGTCGAGGATGCCGACCCGGTCGCAGAGCCGCTCGGCTTCCTCCATGTAGTGCGTGGTGTAGAGCACCGACAGCCCGCTACGGCCCAGCTCCTCGATGCTCTCCAGGATCGCGTTGCGGCTCTGCGGGTCGACTCCCACCGTCGGCTCATCGAGCACCAACAACTCCGGCTCATGCAGCAGGCCGGCAGCGATGTTGCAGCGCCGCTTCATGCCGCCGGAGTAGTGCTCGACCCGGTCGTCGGCGCGATCGGCGAGGCCGACGAGCTCGAGAACCTCCCCCATGCGGGCCGCGAGGCGCGCCTTGCCGAGGCCCTGGAGCCGCCCGAAGAACCGGAGGTTCTCGCGCGCTGTCAGATCCGGGTACAGGGCGATGTCCTGGGGCACGAGACCGATGGCGCGCTTCGCGTCGGTGGACGACGGCGTGATCGGCCGGCCCGCCACGATCACCTCGCCCTCGTCGGGCGCGAGCAGCCCACACAGCATCGAGATCGTGGTGGTCTTGCCCGCGCCGTTGGGTCCGAGCAGGCCGTAGGTCTCGCCCCGGGCGATCTCGAAGCCGACGCCGTCGACCCCGACCCGGTCCCCGAAACGGCGTCGAAGATCACGGCACACCACCACCGAGTCACCCCCCATGCCCGGGCGAGCGTACGACGGGCGGCTCATCGCGGTCGTGTGACATCGGACTCCACCCCGGCGACCTCACTCGGCGCGCTGACGGCGTTCAACGCCGCCAAACGGTCTCACGTTGTCGGTTGTCCCGTTGCTCGGGCCCTTCTCGTCGAGCCCAGCGATCGGCGGCAGCACCCGTGGTCGTCGGCTCGGGCCCTCGAGCCCCGACCTCGGTGCCGAGGGGACCCTGGGCTCGATCGGATGTCCGATCGCGCCCGCGCTGGGCCGAACGCACGATTGGAGCGCCGAATGGGATACGAAAACTCGAGAAATTGAGGCGTGGTCGCTAGGCGTGGGCCCCATGAACTGGCACGATCTCCACGATGGTTCTCTACGTCGTCGTCGCCGCGTTGCTCGGTCTGGCGGTGGCCGTTGGTCTGCTCGCGCAGTGCGTCGGCTTGCTCCTGTCCCGCCGGCGTCGGTTCGAGCAGGACCAGCTGGCGCTGGTGAGCGACTGCCTGTCGAACGCCGAGCACCTGATCGACCTCACCGACCGGATGCAGCACGCGTGGGCTCCGGCGTTCCCGCCTTCGCCGCCGGTCGCGAGGCTGATCCGCGTCCGGGTGAAGGCCCGCCGCTAGCTGCGCCATCAGCGCCGGCGCGAGCCTCGGTCAGCTGCTCCGTGGTCATCGATGTACCGTCGACACCCGCCTTCTTGCGGGCCTGGACTGGCCGGGAGCTGGTCCCACCGACGCCTCGGTGCGCTCGGAGCTCGAGCGCCTGGCCGATCCCCGGGAGGGGGCCACAGTCGTTCTCTGACCGCGCATTCGACCTGGTCTCAGCGCCGCCCGCCACCGTCCACCGGATGGTCAACCGAGATTTCCGTCGGTGGTTGTCGAAACGGGGTGGCGTGGCGCGTCATGGAGGGGTCGGCGATGGTCGCCGGCGCTGAGGAGGTCGTGTCATGAAGTACTTCGTGCTGCTCGCTGCCGACGGCGAGGTGCCGTCGTGGGGCGGTCTGACCGCAGAGGAGCAGGCGGGTCTGATGGAGAAGTTCGGCGCGTTCGACCAGGCGTGCGCCGCTCGGCCGGGGGTCGAGATCGTAAGCGCCGAGGCGTTGGAGGAGGCGTCGACGGCCACCACGCTGCGGACTCGCGGCGGCGAGCTGACGGTCACGGACGGACCGTTCGCCGAGGCCGCCGAGCAGATCGGGGGCTACTACGTTCTCGAGGCACCCGACCTCGACACCGTGATCGAGCTGTGTCGGGTCCTGCCCGCCTATGACATGGAGATCCGCCCGGTCCTCGACGTCTCCTGACGGGGCAATCGAGCAGCTGTACCGGGCCGAGTGGGGCCGGCTCCTGTCGCAGCTGGTGTCGCGGACCCGCCGCCTGGACCTGGCCGAGGATGCCCTGAGTGAGGCGTTCGCCCGGGCCGCGGGGCGCTGGCCCGCCGAGGGACTTCCGGCCAACCCCGTCGGCTGGCTGTACGCCACCGCTTACCGGTTCGTCGTCGGGCGGCTCCGGGCCGAGGCCGTGGCCGGGCGGAAGGCGCCGCTGCTCGCCGTCCGGCCCGGCTGGGTCCCGCCGGACGAACCAGACCAGGAGCTGGCCGACGATCGGCTCCACCTCATCCTCCTGTGCTGCCACCCGGCGGTCCCGCGCGACTCCCGATCGGCGCTCGCGCTCCGGCTCGTCATCGGGACGCCGACCGAGCAGATCGCCCGCCTCTTCCTCGTACCGCTGCCGACGATGGCGGCCCGCCTGACGCGGGCGAAGAAGAAGATCGTGCTCGCCGGCATCCCCCTCGGCGCGCCCCTCGAGGACGAGCTCGGCGCCCGGCTCGACGAGGTGTGCCGGACGATCTACCTGGCCTTCACCGCCGGCTACACGCCCGGCGGCGGGCCGGACCTGCTGCGGGCCGACCTGGCCGGCGACGCCGTGCGGCTCGCCGTCGTGCTCCACGAACTGGTCCCCGATGCGCCGCAGGTCCGCGCCCTGCTCGCCCTCGTCCTGCTCCAGCACTCGCGTCGCGACGCCCGCCTCCGCGACGGGCAGCTCGTCGGCCTCGCCGACCAGAACCGCTCGGCGTGGAGCCACGACGACATCGCGGCGGGGCTCGGTCTCGCCGACGGCCTCGAGCCGTGTGACGGCTACGCCGAGGACCTGCGGCTCCAAGCCCTCATCGCAGGAGAGCACGCCCGAGCCGCAACTGCCGCGGCGACGAACTGGACCGCGATCGCGGCGCGCTACGCGGACCTCGAAGCACGGACAGGATCCGCGGTCGTCCGGCTCAACCGCGCCGTCGCGGTCGCCGAGGCCGATGGTCCGCCAGCCGGCCTCGATCTCCTCGTCGGTCTCGACGACGTCCTGCCCGGCAACCACCGGCTCGCCGCCGTCCGCGCCGACCTCGCACGACGCGCCGGCGATCTCGACCTCGCCCGCGCCTCCTACCGGACGGCGATCGACCTCTGCGCCAACGACGTCGAACGGATGCACCTCACCGCTCGCCTCCGAGCGATCCCCGCGGCCGACCGCTGAGCGTGGGCACGTTCGTCTTCGCCTCGGTCAGCTGCCGGGCCGGGATCGCGCCCGCTCGGACCCTCTCGGTCAGCGCCATCGCACCGAGCGCGACGAGATCGAGCTCGGCACAGGTGTGCGCAGTGTGTCAGCGCCGCTGCGCCGTCCACGACTCATTGCTCGTGCGTTCGACCTTCATGCCGGCGGCGCGAGCGCGTGCCTTGAGCCAGCGTTCGAGGTTGTGGATGCCGACGACCGAACGGGTGGGGCGCTTGCGGTAGAGGGCGCCGCGGGCGAACTTCACCCGCCGGCCGTCGGCGAGGTGGAGGCGGAGGTCCATCGTCACGCCTGCGGCCCGGTCGATGCCGCGGTCGCTGGTGAAGCGCGGGTAGCGGTAGGCGAAGTCGATCGTCGACAGGGTCGACCAGTCGAGCGGCTCGAGGTGGCTGGGGACCGTGAACGTGCCGGTCTCGTCGATCGTGAAGCGGGCGACGCGGCGCACGGCGCGCACGACGAACAGCAGGATGACGGCGGCACCCGCGGCGATGCCGACGACGGGCTCGCCCAGGCCGACGACGATCGCGGCGACGACGAGCCCCCAGGGCAGGAAGGCGACGTCGCGGAAGCGGCGCAAGACGCGGAAGTCGCCGACCATCCGGTCGCGGGCCTTCTCCGCCTGGAGCTCGACCGGACCGATCTCCGCCAGCTCCTCGGGATCGAGACCGAGCGCCGCCGCCAGCTCGGCGATCCTCGCCTCCCGGGCGTGGGCGCCGTCCCGACGGCCGCGCCGCTCGAGCAGCTGCTCGAGCTCGAACTCGGCCTCGTCGGCGTCGTCGGGCGACATCGGCGCATCTTCGCTCACCGCTCCCCGCTCCCCGCCGAGCATCGCCGTCGCGAACGACTACGTACCAGAACGTCGAGACCGCCTACGAGCTCGACAGCGGCTACGGCAACGACATGCTGCAGTACTGGCGCTCAACGAGCGGCGGTGACGCCGAGGGCGACCAGGAACGGCCGCACCATGCGGCGCACCGCCTCGTCCATGAGCTGCGGGTCGTGGACGGGGAGCACCGTGTCGCGGGTGAGGACGAACGAGAGCCCGAAACGGGCTGCGGCCTCGGCCGCCTCGGGGAGGGGCTCGACGCCCACCGCGGCGACCTGGGCGGCGATGGACGTGCGGGCGATGGCGAGCAAGGGGCCGGCCCCGGTCGTCAGGAACGGCAGGAAGACGGCCGGGTCCGAGCGCAGGAGGCTGTCGACCACCGACCCGTCGAGCGCCTCCAGGGCGGCGTGCACCGCGGCGACGGCTTTGGATTCGAGGTCGGGAACGGCGGCCGCCGCGTCGGCCATGGCGGCGAGCGTGGCTCGCAGCTCCCGAGCGAGCACGGCGTGGACGAGCTGGTCGCGCCCGTCGAACCGCCGGTACACGCTCGTCCGGCCCACGCCGGCGCGGTCGACCACGTCGTCGACCGACCAGCGCCGCAAGCCCGACGACCGCAGCAACGCCTCGGTGGCGTCGAGCACCCGGCGCTCGAGGTCGCTGCCGTCGCCTCCGCCCAGACTGGCGAGCAC
>JACDCH010000041.1 GCA_013694495.1 Acidimicrobiia bacterium
GCCGGAAGTCCGTCGCCGGCACGGCGGTGCCGTTGCCGGCGGCGACCACCCCGGCGCAGGCAGGGATGGCCGGCACCCCCGGCAGCACCCGCGGCGGCACGTACTGGTCGGCCGGGTTCTCCGGGCCGAAGGTGAGGTTCACCCGCACCCAGACGCCGCCCGGATCGTTGTCGCGCGTGGTCCAGAACAGGTCGAAGGCCCGGGGGCCGTTCTCCAGGAGGTGGACCAGCCCGGCCAGCTGCTCCGGGTCGCCGGCGGTGGCGTTGACGTCGACGAGGTCGTCGAGCAGGCAGTCGATGTTGGGCCGGCTGTCGTCGAGGAGGTCGCCCACCTCGGCCAGGAGGGCCGTGCCCCGGTCGAGGAGCACCGTCGTGTCGCCGCTGGCGTTGCGCAGCGACTCGGCGAGCAACGAGAGGTCGGTGATCGAGCTCCCCAACGACTCCCTGTGGTCGGCCAGCACCTGCGTCAGCCGGGTGTTGTTGACGGCCAGCCGGTCGAGGACGTCGGTGCGCTCGGCGAACGTCGACGCCAGCTGGTCGCCGGCGATGGTGAGGCGGCGGAGGTCCTCGGCCCGGCCGTCGAGAGCCAGGGCCAGCTCGTGGACGACGATCCCGGCCTCGCTCGGCTCGACGTTCTCGAGCAAATCGCTGAACGTGCGCAGCAGCTCCGAGAACTCGAGCGGGGTGCGGGTGTCGGCCACCGCCACCTCGTCGCCGTCGCCCGGGCGGATGTAGTCGTCGTCGTGCGCCGTGGCCGGGTCGAATGCGACCGGCGGCTGGAAGTCGATGTAGGGCTCACCGATGGCGGACTTCCGGAAGACGCGGGCCACGGACCCGACGGGGATGTCGCGGTCGCGGTCGATGAGCATCGTCACCCGCACGCCGTTGTCGGTGCAGGGGTCTTCGGTGATCGGCGAGCACAGCTCGACGGCGCTGACCCGGCCGATGTGGACGCCGAGGTAGGCGACCTCCGCGTTGGCCGCCACGCCCGAGGCCGCACCGAACTCGCCGGTGATCTCGTAAGGCTTGTTGATGGCGTCGACCGTGACCACGTTCTGGATCGCCCACACGATCATCACGCCGAACACGACGAGGAAGACGACGAGGTTGGCCAGGACGCGCTTCGAGATGTTCATGCCCGCACCACCCGGCGGCCGTCGGTGGTGGTCACTCGTTCCCCAACGGGACGATGAGGCCGTAGATCTGGGCGAAGTCGCCGCCCACGCAGGGCTCGGTGGCGCTGGCCGGCGGCCGGCACGGGATGGCGAGCGGGGTGACCCGCACGAACTCGGCGAGCCAGTCCACCAGGGCACCGACCTCGCCCCGGCCGTCGGTGACGACCTGGAGGATGGCGTCGATCTGCTCGATCTGGCGGGTGGTGGCCTCGAGGTAGGGGACGAAGATCAGCTGGTTCTGGACGCGGGCCAGGCGGGTGAGCTGCTCGAGCGTGGCCACGGCCTGCTCCCGGTCGTCGGCCAGCAGCTGGGTGGTGTCGGCCAGGTTGACGAGGAGGGTGTCGAGCTCGGGGGCGCCGGCGGCCAGGGTGGCGGTGGCGCCGTCGAGGCCGTCGATGATGGCGAGCAGGTTGCCGGTCTGCGACGACAGCGTGGAGCTGATCGTGGCCAGGCTGTCGATGAGGCCGCGCAGCTCGGTGGTGCGCCCCCCGAAGCCCTCGCCGCCGGTGCGGATGATCGCGGCCAGGTCGGAGACGCTGTCCTGGGCGACGACGCTGAGCAGCTCGACCGCCGCCTCCGCCACCACCTCGAGCTCCGGCGCCCGCTGCGTGCACGCGATCTCGCCGCCCGTGCTGAAGTCGCCGGCCGGCCGCTCGACCTCGGGGCAGGCGGCCGCGTCGGCCTCGCCGAAGGGACGGAGCTCGATGAACTTCTCACCCAGCAGCGACGTCTGGCGCAGCACCGCCACCATGTCGGCCGGCAGGTCGAGGCCTTCCTGGATGCTCATCGTCACCCGGGCCCGGTAGTCGTCGGTGAGCTCGATCCGGGTGACCGACCCGATCCGCACGTCGGCCACCTGGACGGCGTGCTCGACGACGAGGTCGGCGACGTCGTCGAACACGGCGACGACCTCGACGGGGCCACCGACGCGGCCCGGCAGGGTGCAGCCGGCGGCCAGGAGCCCGGCGGCGACGAGGGAGGCGACGGCGCGCCAGGTGCGGCTCATCCGCCCACCCCGACGAGCGTCTCGAAGG
>JACDCH010000048.1 GCA_013694495.1 Acidimicrobiia bacterium
GGCCGGCCGCGTAGCTGACGGCCGCCGCGGGGATCGCCGGGCCCGAGGGCGGCGTAAACGCCGTCGAGATGACGCTGACCACCCACCCCGAGCCGGCGACAGCGCTGCGGGCGTCGTTGACCTGGACCTCGCCGAGCTGTCCGCTGATGGTCCCGCCCGCCACGCTGTTGGCCCTGGTGCCGAGGTTCGCAGAGGCGGTGGGCATGGTGAGCGTCAGCGCTCCCCCCGTCACAGTGATCGTGGCGGGCGTTTCGGCCGACGCCGGACTGCCGGCCGCGCTCAGCGCAACGAGTCCCGTGGCCACGGCGACGAGAAGTTGAGGCCTTCGCATTGTGCGGGTCCTGACGGTGGATCAGAGCGCCGGGGTTCCGACGAGCTCGTACACCGGTGATCGACCAGCCGGACCCCGCACTGACCCCAACGGCATCCCAACGCCGCTACAGGCGCCGCCGGAGGCGCCGACACGTCCCTCACCACGGAGCCAACCAGGGCTTCGCACCCAACCAAAGGAACCAGATGCAGATCCGCAAGCACCTCCTCGTTGCCGCAACCGCCGCGACAATCGTCATCGGCATCGCCGCCCCGGCCTCGGCCGACGACACCGCGACCACCTTCACCCTGACCGGCGGTTCCCTCACACTCAGCGTGGCGGCCACCGCCACCCTGACCAACGAGGCCTCCGGCGTCGCCGCGAACGACATCACCGGCACGCTGGGAGTCGTGACCGTCACCGACGCTCGCGGTGGCACCGAGGGCTGGGTGGCCTCCGCGGCCGCCACGACGTTCACGGGTTCGGGGCTGTCGGTCTCAACCGGCGTCGCCTACGCCAACGGCGAGGTCACCGAGACCGGCACGAACACAGTCGCTGCTGCCAGTGTCGCCTCGATCTCCGTGGGCAGGGCGGTCGCCACGGCCACGGCCGTGTCCGGCAACAACACCGCCTCCTGGGACCCGACGCTCACCGTGAGCATGCCGGCAGGAGCCCTCGCCGGCGCCTACGCAGGCACGGTCACGACGTCCATCCTCTGAGCTCGACGCCACGTCAGTGGCTCTCCGGACTCTCGACGAAGCGCTCGCCCTGCTCCGACACGGCGGGCGCTCCGTCGCGTTTGAGCTTCCCCCGTTCTGGCGGACACCGAGCCTGAGGCGACGATGGTCGCCGCTGGAAGGATGTCCCCATGCCCCGTCCCCATCCGCCTGAGTTCCGTCAGCGGCGGAGCCGACGGGCGCCGCGGTTTCGTGGACCTACATGCACGTCTGGCGCGTCGTTGAGGGCCGGATCGTCGAGCACTGGGCCTGCAGAGATGACGTCGGGCTGCTTCGCCAGGTCGGGGCGTGGCCGCCGTCGACCTGAGACGCAGCGTGACCGTCGATGGACCCTAGGCGACGAACATCGGGATGGCGATGAAGAAGCGACGCTGCTCGACGCGGCGGAGCTGCTCCGCCACCCAGTCGTCTGCTTCTGTCCGAGTGATGAGACCGGCCCTGAGCGCTGGCCCGGGGAGGGCGCTGGCGAACGGTGAGAGCGCGGGCTCGGTGCCGACGATCGTCATGACCTCGACGGCGACGTCGTCAATCCCTACGTCGAGCAGGAGGCTCCTGTAGCGGCGACCGATCCAGGGGTTCGAGACCCCATCCGACGAAGCTGCGAAGGATGCGGCAGGTCAGATCGTGATCGTCGGCGTCGACCACCAACGCGTCCCAGTCCTGATCGACCAGCACGAGCCGCCCACCGGACCTAAGGATCCGGAGAGCCTCGGCTGCGCAGGCGACGGGGTCGGCGAGATGCTGATAGAGGCGCTCGGCTCGGTAACCCACGACCTCGCGGTCCGCGAACGGTAGTGACTCGGCCGATGCGACGCGCCTCTCGCCGATCGACGACGAGGCATCCACCTCCACCCGGCCCGTCGCCCGGAGCGCCTCGACCAGCGCCGCCGAGGCGCGGACAGACGCAACGAGTCACGGCGCATGGGACGCAGCGCTTCTCGAGGGCCTCGGATGAGGCGCCGATCGCCGCCAGCTACCGCCCCCGCCCCACCGCTCAGCCGCACGCCGCCGACCGGGAACGCCAGCAGGCCGACGGTCGAGTCGACGGGCCCGACGCCTCGTCAGGTACGAATGCTGACCCCGGGCGGTGGCGGGTGGGGTACACCACCGGAGGCCGCCCCACAGCCGCTGCTATGGGGCACTGCTCGAGTCGACGAGCTCCAACTGTTCGTCTGGCCAGTCGTCCTCGGAGGGCGCAAGCCCGCACTGCCGACCGACATGCGCGCCGACCTCGAGCTCCTCGATGAGACGCACTCCTCGACGCGGCCGAGTCCGAGTTCGTCGATTCTGGCTTCGAGGCGGGCTCGCTGCGCAGGATCATGCGCGCCGCCGGCGCCGACCCTGGCGCGGTGCACTACCACTTCGGCGGGCGCGAGGCGCTCGCCGATGCGGTGCTGAATTCGCGTCCTCGTGCCCCTGAACGCGCGCCGACGCGAGCTACTCGATCGGGCAGTGGCGTCCGGTGAACCGTCCCTCGTACAGCTGGTTGAAGCACTGATCCGACCCGACATCGAGACGCCCACGTGCTGCACACACGCATGCCGGGAAGCGCCCGCCTGATCGGCGCGGTCTACCTGCGGCCTGCCGATTTCGTGGAGGCGACCGTCGCGGCCCACTTCGCCCCCGTTGCCGAGGCCTTCCGTCCCCACCTCGAGGCTGCGCCAACTCGCATTCCGTTTCGTGTGATCGCCTGGCGCGTGCGGTGGTGCGTCTTCGGCACAGTGGGGGCGATGCTCGCCCACGAGTCGCCGCCGTTCGAACGCGATCCGGATGACCTCGTCGCCGAGCTGGTGCGCACCCTGACGGCCGCCCTCGCCGTATGAGGATCCCAGGTGGAGTACACGGACGCTCACACTTGGCAGGGTGCAGCTCGGCGGTCACGTGTATTCGGCGATCTGGTCCGGCGCCCGGGCCGACCAGATCGCGCGCAGAGGAGCCACGCCAGACGCGCCTATCTCCGGCGCACGCATGAGTCGACATCACCGGTACCAATCCGCCGGGCCGAGTGTTCTGTCGTTCGGACGGCTCGGCCATGCACAACGTCCACGTCGGAGTACAGGTGCGTCGCGATCCAACCAACTCGTACGTGCAGACCAGCGCGAGGCGCTGTGGGCTCACGTGGGGCAACGTCGGCTCATAGGATGAGTTCGAGATGTCCCGAGCAAGTCTGCGCCGGTGACCGCTTCGAGGTCGAAGTAGCGGGTGCCGAGCGCGGCCAGTCAGTCGCGGACGTCAGGCATCGTCAATGCAGCTGTGTCGAATGTCGGCGGTCCGTTGGATGCTCGGGCGCCCGCTGAGATCAGCCGACTTCCATCTCCACGGCCATTCCTTCGGACGCGTGGGTTCCGGCAGTTCCCGGCAAGAAGCATGCCAGGCCGTAGCGGCCCGGTTCGAGGTCGACGAAGGTGGCGAACGAGTCACCCGGGTCGAGGAAGGTTCCGCCCATTCGGTCACCGCTGTTGGGATCCTTGATCACGGTGTCGGCGTCGACGCCGTCGGCGAGCCCGATGGCGGCGAACTCGTGCGGCTCGGTGTCGTCGTTCGTGAGTTCGAAGGCACGGATTCCCGAGCCACCACGGTCGCACCTCCCCACGCGCTCGACTGCGATCGGACAAGCATGCCTCAACCAGACGGGCCGCCATCCAGCGCGCTACGCAGCCGGCGATTCGGGGTAGACGGCCGCGTGTCCGCCGGCGCGCGGGGTCCGTCGGCGAGACTCGACGAGTGCATCGCGGCGCTCGGTCTCGAGCGAGCTGATGGTTCGACTTGCCCTGATCGGCGCGGGCGTCGTGGTCGCGTCGTGGGTGGTCATCGTCCTGCTTGCGGCGCGGCTTCCGGAAGGCACGTTGAAGGAGCTGGCCAGCTTCCTGCCCGACTGCGTCGTCACGGTTCGTCGACTGCGCGGCGATCCCCGGGTGCCTCGGCGAGCGAAGCTCGCAGTCGGTCTCGCCGGCTTGTGGGTGCTGTCGCCAATCGATCTGATCCCTGAGTTCCTCCCGGTGATCGGACCCCTCGACGACGTGGTCGTCGTCGCCATCGCCCTTCGATACGCCGCCCGTCAGGTGCCCCGCGACGTCCTGTTCGAGGCCTGGCCAGGACGCCCCTCGGTCATGGAGCGCCTACTCGGCGATCCTAGGTAGCCGACCACCGCCGTATCCCGAATGCGCAGATCGATGCCTCATCGCATCCGCCGGATCACCCGTGTCACCGCGTGGCATAGGTGCCGGTACGGGGCACCCATCCGAGGCGCATGACCGCTACGGGTACTGCGCTGCCGGCTGCGGCGGGGAACTGGCGCTGCCGGCCTGTCACCCGGGGGCGAGGGGATCGACCGTGACGTCGAGGTCCTCGAGGACTGCACGGTCTCGCTCATCACCGAGCGCCGCAAGTCGCAGCCGTGGGGCCTGGCGGGCGGGTCGCCGGGCGCGTGCGGCGAGAACTTGGCTGCTGCCGGGCGGCGACGAATTGAGGGCGGAGAGGTTGGCGGACAGGTGCACGGTGCGTTGCACGCCGGCCGATGTGGTGCGGATGCTGACGCCCGGCGGCGGCTGGGGCGAGGCGGTCGACTAGCCCACGTCGAGCCGCACGCACGACGAGGTGTGAGCGCCGCGTCCGACCCCTACTGGGTCTCGTTGCCGGCGTCGATGACGTCCTGCACGCCGTTGCCGGGGACGCCGCCTGGGTTCTCGATCGCCTTCTCGTTGGCGTTGCGGATCGACGCGAGGATGTCGAACATCGTGTTGCCGAAGTGCACGAACGGGTTGCCGGACATCACGTTGTAGAGCGCGGGGAAGTCGGTGAGGAAGCCGGCCTGCCACAGACCGGGGGCCAGGTCGAGGTCGCCGATGACCGAGAGCGTGGTCGCGTCGATGTTGCCCCACCACTCGGCGATGCGGTGGAACACGGCGGCGCAGGTGGCGTAGTCGGGGATCTCGCTGGCGTCGACGGCGAGGCCGAACCCGGCGAGGTTCTCGGCGGCGTACTCCTGGAACGTGGGCATGGTCGGTCTCCTTCGATGACAGGCCGGAGAGTAGGGCGGGGTGCGGCCAGTCGGTCTGCCCTTCCGGTCAACCAATCGTGCAGTCGCCTGTCACGCATCGGCTCAGCGGGCCGGGGCGGGTCCGGACGCAGTTGGTCTGCGGGCGGCGACAAGTCACGTCCCGCTGGGGTGGTGCGCTCCCGGCTGCGGCGGGGGAGCGGCGGCGCCGGCGGGGCTCGAGGCGGCGACGGCATCGAGCCGGACCTCCAAGCGCTCGGCGGTCCTCCCAGCCCTCGGTCCCGAGCGATCACCACCCGTCGGCCACGCAGCTCGCCGTGCTGCCAGCTCTGGTCGAGGCCCCTCGGTGGCATCGCGCACGAAGGCGCGGTGTGCATCGGAGGGGGACGGCCGATCGGGCGGCCGAACGTCGAGCCCGACGCGACGCCCGAGCAGATCGCGCTGTTCAAGCGGGTCGATCGCGGCCGGGGCGACTCGCTGTTGTGGATCGCATGGCTCACGCCGCCGCCCGGCGCGTGGTTCTGAGAGAAGTACGAACATGGGCGAGTCGCGAGAGGGCTCTGCACGAAGCGATCGAACCACGCGTGCTCGCTGCCATGCACCGCTTCGAAGACACTGGTCAGCGCCGCCGCACCCGCGTCCGGCTATCGCCGGCCTACCCGACCGCGCCGTCCCGTTCGTGGCTCTCGCTGCTGTTCTGGCGGCCCGGGAGTCGGCTCCGCGCCAGCCCGATCGTCGCAGCGCTTCTCGTGCTCGTCTCAGAGGTGGTGTCAGGCTTTGGCTTCGAGGATCAGGTTGAGTGGCGTCTCGGTCGCTCGCCTGAAGCTCGTGTAGCCCGCTTCTTCGAACACTTGACGAAGCCGGGCCTCGCCGGCCTGCGCGCCGAGGCCGAGTCCGACGTCCTGTGAGAGCGAATTCGGGGTACAGATCGACGACGACGCCGTGTAGAGCAGAGCGGCCATCGGGTTGTTCGCCAGGTTCGTCGGCCGAGAGTCGAGCGCGAACGGCTCGACCAGCAGCACCGTGCCGTCCGGCGCGAGGTGCTCGCGGGCGTAACGGGCGATACCGACGGGATCGCCCATGTCATGCAGACAGTCGAAGAAGCAGATCAATTCGTAGGTGCCCTCGTAGCCCTTGGCGTCGGCGACCTCGAAACTGGTCCGGTCGGCGACACCGGCATCGGCGGCCCGATTCTGGGCCGTGATGATCGACGGTTCGTGAAAGTCGAAACCAACGAACTGTGACCTCGGGAACGCGTCGGCCATGACCACGACCGATGCGCCGTGTCCACAGCCGACGTCGGCCACCTTGGCGCCGGCATCGAGTTTGGCTTGGACACCCTGGAGGGCCGGGATCCACGCCGTGGCCAGCATCGCCCGATACCCGGTGCGAAAGAACCACTCCGTGCCGGAGAACAGGCAGGGATGATGATCACCCCAACTCGGGGCGCCGTCACCCCGATAGGCGTCGGCGATCTTGGGCATGTCGATGACACATCGCCCCGAACGCGTTCATGGCCCGCGCCACGAACACCGGCGATGTCTCGTCCGCCAACGCCATCGCGGCTTCTTCGCCGAGTCTCCTCAATGCCTGGCGCGCCGACCACCCCGACACAACATGGCTGATCACCCGCCCCGACGGCCGGCCCCTCACCCGCGACATGGTCGGACGGATCGTGAAACGGATCGGCCGCCTCGCCGGAATCAAGACGGCGGTGACCCCTCACCGTTTGCGGCACACGCTCGCGACCCAGGCCATCAACCGGGGCATGAGCCTCGAAGCGATCGCTGCGCTCCTCGGGCACCGGTCGCTACGCATGACCCTCGTCTACGCCCGGATCGCTGACCGGAAAGTCGCGGACGAGTACTTCGCCGTGACCGAACAAGTCGAAGCGCTCTACACCGCTGACCAACCCGCGCTGCCAGCGTCGGCCGAGGGCGAAGCCATGCGCCGACTCCGGATCGAGATGCAACGACGCGACCTCGGCAACGGCTACTGCAACCGGCCACCCGAACTCGACTGCGCGTTCGAGACCGTCTGCGAGACCTGCGTCCACTTCGACACCGGACCCGAGTTCGTGCCCGTCCTGTTACGCCAACGCGATCACGCCGCCGAAGGTGCGCACACCCAACTCGTCACCATCTACGACCGGCTCCTCGACCACATCGGGACCGACGACGAACCCTCACCGACATATGCCGGTGAAGCCCAAATTTGACCGGATCACCGGCATAAGCGCCGATAGGTACGCGATCTCGGCGGCTGGCAGGTGGCGTTCGGCGGAGGCGATAGGTGCGGCGCTGGCCACCCCGCGAGGATGTCGGCGTGGCGGTCGCCGTGGTGACAGGAGCAAGCAGGGGACTGGGCCAGGCGCTGGTGAAGGAGCTCTCCTCCCGCGGCTTTGCGGTCGTAGGTTGCTCCCGGCGTGGTAGCGCCGCCGACGTAGAGGCAGTCGACGTCGGCGGTGCCGTCGAGGTCGAACGGTTCGCGACGAGGGTCCATGACCAGCTGGGGCCGATTGACCTGTGGATCAACAACGCTGGGGTCGTCGGCCCCATCGGGCCTCATCGAAGGAGCAGCGCCGTCGGCTGGGTAGTGCCGCGTCAGGCAACGTTTGCGCGCTTCACAAGTTGACGAAGTGCCTCGTCGTTGGCGTGGCGGTTTCGCCAAGCGATGTAGCGACGGATCATCGAGTTCTGCTCGTCATGTGAGCGGTGGTCGGTGCCATCGAGGGCGAAGTAGCGCAACGCCTGGAACTGG
>JACDCH010000067.1 GCA_013694495.1 Acidimicrobiia bacterium
GTTCTACGGCAAGGACGCGTTCGAGGGCCTGTCGGTCATGGACACCCTCGGCGCCATCCGACGCGGCGACGCGCCCGATGACGACGCCTGGGGCCGCGAGCAGTCGGCCTCCCGGGTGCCGGCGCCGTTCCAGCGCCGCGGCCCCGCCGCGGGCGCGGTCATCCCCGCCCGGTCGCCCGAGGTCGCCACCGACAACGAGGTCCCGAAGCCGCCGTTCCTCGGCAGCCGGGTGGTGAAGGGCATCGCCGTCGACGAGATCGCGGCCTTCGTCAACGAGACCGCGCTGTTCCGCAACCAGTGGGGCTACCGGCCCGAGGATGGCGAGAACGACGAGCAGTTCAAGGCGCGCATCCGGCCGGTGCTGCGGGCCGAGTTGGCCAAGGCCACGGCGGGGGGCCTTCTCGTGCCCCAGGTGGTGTACGGGTGGTTCGCGGCCAACGGCGACGGCGACGACCTGGTGATCTGGGAGGACGAGTCTCGCCAGCAGGAGCGCACCCGCTTCCGGTTCCCCCGCCAGACCAAGGAACCGTTCCTCGACATCGCCGACTTCTTCCGCCCCGCCGACGGGCCCGACGTCGACTACGCGGCCTTCCACATCGTCACGATGGGCCCCGAGGTGTCCGACGCGGCGGGAAAGCTGTTCGCCGCCGACCGCTACCAGGAGTACCTGCACCTCCACGGGCTCGGCGTCGAGATGGCCGAGGCCTTGGCCGAGCACTGGCACCTCCGCATCCGCCAGGAGTGGGGCTACGCCGACGAGGACGGACCGTCGCTGGCCGGCTTGTTCCGCCAGCAGTACCGGGGCGGCCGCTACTCGTGGGGCTACCCCGCCTGCCCCGACCTCGAGGACAACGGCAAGGTCCACGCCCTGCTCGACGGCGGCCGCATCGGCCTCGACTGCTCCGAGGAGACGGGCTGGCAGTACCAGCCCGAGCAGACGACCTCGGCGCTCATCTGCCACCACCCGCAGGCGAAGTACTTCGTCGCCCGGTGACGGGGCCCACCCCCGGGTGGGCCGACCGGCTGTGCGCCACCGCCCCCTTCACCGCGCTCGGGCTCGTGCGCCCGCTCCTGAGCAAGGCCGTGCGCGAGCGGGCCCGGGTCGAGCCGCCGGTCACCGCGCCCAGCGGCTCGCCGGCCGTCCGGCTCGTGACGGCCAACGCCCTGCACCCCAACCGCGAGCCGGAGGCGTGGGCCCGGGCGGTCCTCGCCGTCGAACCCGACATGGTGATTGCCCAGGAGGTGTCCGACGAGCTCGCCGCCGCCGTGGTCGCGATCGGCGGGGGTCGCCTGCCGCACGCATTCGTGCCCGCCGACCGGGGGAAGGGCGGCTGTGCGGTGTGGTCGCGGCTCCCGCTGCTGGAGCCCCGGTCGATACTGGCCGGCTACAGGGCCGTGATCGCCTCGGTCGAGGTGGGGGGTCTTCCGGTCACGGTCATGGGGGTGCACACGATGGCGCCCACCTCTGCCCGCAAGGGTGCGCAGTGGCGGGAGAGCTTCGCCATCGTGGCCGACGAGGTCGAGGCCGCGGCGCCGGGCCCGGTCGTCTGCGCCGGCGACTGGAACGCCACGCTCGCGCACCTCCCGCTGGTCGAGCTCCTGGCCCGCACGGGGCTCCGCGATGCGCACACCGAGGCCGGCCGGGAGGGCGCGAGGACGTGGCCGTCCGGCGGGGGGCGGGGCTTCGACGAGGGGGTGCTGGGGCGAATCGTCGGGTCGCTGCCGCCCCTCGCGCTGCTCGACCGGGTGCTCGTCTCCGAGCACCTCGCCGTGGGCGCGGTCAGGGAGCTGACGGCGCCGGGCAGCGACCACCGCGCCGTCGTCGCCGACCTGGCCGTCGTCGCTGGTTGAGTTCGGATTTCCGGGAACCGAACGGGCCCGGCGGGCGTCGAAGGGTCGCCCGAGGGGGCAGTCGGGTTACGTTTCCGGTTCCGTTCAGCGTCGAGCGGGCAGAGAGGTTCGAATGGCGGAAGGCACCGGTGAGGCCGAGGCGGGTCTCCTCATCGACATCGGCCCGCAGCTGCGGGCCCGTCGGCGAGCCGCCGGTGTGGTCGACGAGGCCGTGCTCGCCGCGGCCAAGGCGGGCGACCCGCACGCCTGGGCCCAGCTGTACCGCTGGCTGGCCGGCCCCGTTCGCGGCTACCTGGCCGGGCGCGGCGCCGTGGCGCTCGACGACCTCACCGGCGAGGTGTTCGTCCAGCTCAGCCGGGGGATCCACCGCTTCGAGGGCGATCTGGCCCAGTTCCGCTCGTGGGTGTTCATGGTGGCGCACAACCGGCTGCTCGACGAGCGCCGGCGCCAGCGCCGCGAACGCAGCGACCCGACGGCCCCCGAGGACATCGAGGAACCCTCCGGCGGCGGCGGCAACGTCGAGCTCGAGGCCCTGACGGCCCTCGGCGAGGCCGCCATCCGCACGATGCTGGCGCCCCTCACCGACGACCAGCGGACGGTGCTCCTCCTGCGTTTCGTGGCCGATCTGTCCCTCGAGGACGTCGCCAAGGCCATGGTCAAGCCGGTGGGGGCGATCAAGCAGCTCCAGCTGCGGGCGCTGCGGTCGCTTCAGCGCCGCCAGGTCGGCGACGGTGTGACGGACCTGCCCGCCGGCTGAGACTTCGAGCTCACTCGCTTCGCTCCGTTCGCTCGAGTTCGGGGGCCCCTCGGTTGTTCCTCCGCCGGTCTCGAGTTCACCCACCGGAGTGAGTCGGGCGGGGTTTCCTCGGCTCGGTCCCGTATCCCCGGGTGCCGCGGCGACGGTAACGGGAGCAGCGATGGCGCTCTTCGACGACCCCGCCCCCGACGAGGGTCCCGACGCCGCGGCGCGCGACGCCGACGAGCTCAGGCGCCTGGTCGGCGACGATCTGGCGGCGTTCGCCCGCCGCGCCGGCGAGGTCCCTGCCGCCGTGGCCCACTCGCACCTGGTGGGCATCGGGCTGGCC
>JACDCH010000082.1 GCA_013694495.1 Acidimicrobiia bacterium
GCCGCTGCTCGTCGGCCTCGACGCCACCCTCGACGCGCTGCTCACCGACGACGACGTGGCGCTGGCGGCCGAGGGGCGCACGCCCGCCGGGGGGTTCCTCGCCGACCCGCTCGTCGAGTACGCCAAATACTACGCCCGCTCCGAGCAGGTGGCCGACGGGCGGTTCGCGTGCCACGACCTGCTGGCCGCGCTGGCGGTGGCGGAGCCGGAGGTGCTCACCGACGTGCAGGTGCTGCCGATCTCGGTCGACACCGGCGGGTCGGCGGCCTGGGGGTCCACCGTCGCCGACCGCCGCCGCCGGCCCGACACGCAGGCCGTCGGGTACCACCCGTGGCGGGTGGCGCTGGGCGCCGACGAGCGCCGGTTCCGCACGGTGTTCCGCACCATGGTCGGCGGCGAGGCCCCGGCATGACGATCGTCGTCGACCGGCTCCTGGCCGACCTCGAGGCCCTCGCCGCGGTGGGCGATACCGGCGACGGGGGCAACTGCCGCCTCGCCCTCACCGATGAGGACGCCGGCGGCCGCGAGCTCGTCACCGGCTGGATGCGCGAGCTCGGCCTCGACGTGCGCGTCGACCGCATCGGCAACGTGGTCGGCACCCGGGCGGGGACCGAGCCCGGCCTCGCCGAGGTGATGACCGGCAGCCACATCGACACCGTGCGCACCGGCGGCCGCTACGACGGCACGCTCGGCGTGCTCGCTGGTCTCGAGGTGTGTCGCGCCCTCGACGACGCCGGCATCCGCACCCGGCACCCGCTGGCCGTGGCCTTCTTCACCGACGAGGAGGGGAGCCGCTTCGCCCCGGACATGCTCGGCTCGCTCGTCTACGCCGGCGGGCTCGACCTCGAGGGCGCCCTCGGCGCGGTCGGCATCGACGGCGCCTTGCTGGGCGACGAGCTCGAGCGCATCGGTTGGGCCGGCGACGCCGCGGTGCCCGGTCCCGCGCCCCACGCCTACGTCGAGCTCCACATCGAGCAGGGCCCCGTGCTCGAGGAGGCGGGGCGGGTGATCGGCGCGGTCACCGGGGTGCAGGGGATCCTGTGGCAGGAGCTCGTCCTGACCGGTCAGTCGAACCACGCCGGTACCACGCCCATGCGCCTGCGTCACGACGCCGGGCTGGTGGCCGCCGCCACCGTCACCGAGGTGCGCCGGATCGTGGCCTCGGCGGGAGAGCCGGCGGTCGGGACCGTGGGTCGCCTACGGCTGCACCCCGACCTGACGAACGTCGTCGCTGCCACCGCCACGCTCACCATCGACCTGCGCCACACCGACGCCGCCGAGCTCGCTGGGCTCGAAGCGGCGATCACCGCCGCCGTCGACGCGGCCGCCGAGGCCGAGGGCGTGACGGTCGACCGGCGCGACCTCGCCCGCTTCGAGCCCGTCGTGTTCGACCCGGCGATCATCGACCTGGTCGAGCGCGTCGCGACGGAGTACGGCCACGACGTGCTGCGCATGCCGTCCGGCGCGGGGCACGATGCACAGATGATCGCCCGCCTGTGCCCGGCCGGGATGGTGTTCGTCCCCTCGGTGCGGGGCATCAGCCACAACCCCGCCGAGCACACCGATCCGGCCGACCTCGAAGCCGGTGCGCGGGTGCTGCACGACGTGCTGCTCGAGCTGGCCGGGGCGGTGCCGTCGTGAGCCGGGTGGTGCGCGTCGCCGCCGCGCAGCTCGGGCCGGTGCAGCGCGAGCACAGCCGGGCCGACGTCGTCGACCGGCTCGGGGCGCTGCTGCGGGCGGCGCACGCCGACGGCGCCCAGCTGGTGGCGTTCCCCGAGCTGGCGCTGACGACGTTCTTCCCGCGCTGGTGGTACGACGACGGCGACTCCGCCCTCGACGAGTGGTACGAGCGGGAGATGCCGGGCCCCGACACGAAGCCGCTCTTCGACGAGGCGGCCCGGCTCGGCGTCGGCTTCGTGCTGGGCTACGCCGAGCTCGCCGACGGCGGACGGCGGTTCAACACCGCGGTCCTCGTCGGCCCCGACGGCACCGAGGTCGGGCGCTACCGCAAGATCCACCTCCCCGGCCACGACGAGCACGAGCCCTGGCGCCGGTTCCAGCACCTGGAGAAGCGCTACTTCGAGGTCGGCGACCGCGGCTTCCCGACCTTCGACGCGTTCGGCGGCACGGTGGGGATGCTGATCTGCAACGACCGGCGCTGGCCCGAGGCCTACCGCGTCCTCGGGCTGCAGGGCGTCGAGCTCGTGTGCATCGGCTACAACACGCCGGTCCACAACCCGCCGGCGCCCGAGCACGACGAGCACGGCGACTTCCACAACCACCTCGTGATGCAGGCCGGCGCCTACCAGAACGGCACCTTCGTGGTCGGCGTGGCCAAGGCCGGCGAGGAGGAGGGCGTGCCCATGATCGGCGGCACCTGCATCATCCACCCCTCGGGCCGGATCCTGGCCGAGGTGGCGGGGCTGGGCGACGAGCTCGCCGTCGCCGACTGCGATCTCGACGACTGCACGAGCTACAAGACCACGGTGTTCGACCTGCGCCGCCACCGCGTCCCGAGCCAGTACCGGGCCCTCGTCGACGAGTAGCGCTCAGCCGGGGACGGCGATGCTCTCGATGCCGAGGTTCAGGAACTCCGAGAGCGTCAACTGCTGCTCGCCGCTCCACGGGTCGAGCAGCACGACCGTCGCTTCGACCGCCGCGTCCTCGCTGAGGTGGATCGCCTTGAGGACGACGACGTGGCCCTGCTTCAGCTCGACGGCGATGGGGCCGTAAGCGAGCTGCTCGGCCCAGGCGTCCGGGTTGTTGCCGGGGACGTACCCCTCGCGCAAACCGACGGTCGAGGCGGCGTCGCTCAGGAGCACGTCGGCGTGGCCGTCGTCGAGCACGACTTCGGCATGGGCGGCGGCGAGCAGGGTCACCATCTCCTCCTCCGACCGCCCCGTCATCATGGCGAGCGACGCCGCCATGCAGGTGCCGGACGAGCTTGAAGGAACGTGGGTCACGTCGTTGTCGACCATGCCCGCGATCTTGCCCCCCGGCTCTGCTACCCGGGTAGAGCCGAAAGGGCAGCCTTTCGCACGGCTGGCCGGGTCAGGGGAGGAGGGGGAGCAGCTCGTCGTCCCAGAAGCGCAGGAAGCCGTCGAGGTCGTCGCCGACGGGGAGCACGGCGACGTGCTCGAAGCCGGCGTCGAGGTACTCCTTGATCGCGTCGGCGTGCTGCTTCGGGTCGGGCCCGTGGGGGATCTGCTCGCCGACCTGCTCGGGCGTGAGGAGCTCGGTGGCGGCCACGAAGTTGGTGACGTTGGGCAGCTCGGGCAGCACCGTCCACCCGAGGGCGCCGAACCGGAACCGCTCGTGGGCCAGGCGCCGGCCTTCGTCCTCGTCTTGGTGCCAGGCCAGGGAGACTTCGGTGTAGGTGCGCGCTCGGTCGCCGCCGGCCGCAGTGAAGGCCTCGACGATCGAGCTGTCGGCGTCGGTGGCGACGAGGCCGACGCCGGCGCTGCCGGCGAGCGTCGCGGCCCGGGGCCCGCCGGCGGCGATGGCGAGGGGGACGGGGGTGTCGGGCAGGTCGTAGATCCGGGTGTCGACGATGTCGACGTGGCGGCCCCGGTAGGAGCGGAAGCCGCCCTCGTAGAGGGACTGGATCGCCTCGATCACCTCGCCGAGGTGCTCCTGGCGCTCGTCGCTCGTGGGCCAGCGCCGGCCGGTGACGTGCTCGTTGAGCAGCTCACCGGTGCCGAGCCCGAGCGTGAACCGTCCGTCGCTCATCACGCCGATCGTGGCGGCCATCTGGGCGACGACGGCCGGGTGGTAGCGCCCGGTCGGGCACGTGACCATCGTTATGAGCTCGACCGACTCGGTGACCTCGGCGATGGCCCCGAGCACGCTCCAGGCGAACGGGCTGTGCTCGTGGCTGTCGAGCCACGGGTGGATGTGGTCCGAGATCCCGAGGAACCCGAACCCGTGCTCCTCGGCCGCCCGGGCCTGGCGCAGCAGCGCCGCCGGCCCGTGCAGCTCGGTCATCAGCTTGAACCCGTACGTCGGCATCCGCCGCTCTTACCCGACCGGGCGCCCGCTCCACCCGTCCGATGGAGGCGGGCGGCGGTCAGCGGGGCGGGCGGCCCACCACGGCCTCGAAGTTGGCCGGATCGGTGACGCCCTCGGTGGCGATCACGAGGACGGTGGCGCCGCCGGGCAGGGGGAACGCGTCGGCGTGACGGGCGGCGAGCTCGACGAGGGCGGCGACGCCGGCCGCCCCGCACTCACCGGCGTCGAGGCCGGCGGCGGCGAGGGCCCGGATGGCGTCGCGGCAGCGATCGTCGTCGATGGTGACGATGGCGTCGAAGCCGGCCGCGAGCGTGGGGAAGGCGAGCATCGAGGCCAGGCCGCAGTTGAGGCCGGCCATGATCGAACGGTGGGGCCCGGGGACCTCCACCACGTGACCGGCTTCCAGCGCGGCGAGGCAGCAGGCGGCGGAGTCGGGCTCGACGCCGAGGAGCATCGGCCCGTCGCCCGGCTCGCCGCCGGCGCGTAGGTGGGCAACGGCGGCCGCGCCGAAGGCCCCGACGCCCAGCGGCACGATGACGATGTCCACGCCGGCCCACCCCCCGTGGGTCCCGAGCTGGTCGTCGAGCTCGGCGAAGATCGTCGAGTACCCCTCGATGACCCACCGCGGCGGATCCTCGTAGCCGGGCCACGAGGTGTCTGACACGACGAGGTCGCGGGGTGAGGCCAGCGCCGCCGACGCCGCCACCGCGTCGTCGTAGGTGCCGTCGACGACCACGACCTCGGCGTCCTCCGAGGCGATGCCGTCGATGCGGGCCTGGGCCGTGCCGTCGGGCACCAGGATCGTGGCGGCCAGGCGCAGGTTGCGGGCCACGTGGGCCACCGCCCGGCCGTGGTTGCCGTCGGTGGCCGCCACCAGGCGGAGCGGCCCGAGGCGGTCGGCCGCGACGGTGGCCAGGTCGTCCCACGTCGACCACTCGGGCTCGCCGCCGAGCTGCGCGCACAGGATCCGGTAGGTCGCCCACGCGGCGCCGAGCGCCTTGAACGCGGGCAGCCCGAAGCGCTCGACCTCGGCCTTCACGAGCAGGCGCCCGACGCCGGTCGTGGCGGCGACGGCGGGTAGGTCGACCAGCTGCGTCGGGGCGTAGCCGGCCAGCCGGCGGTGGAACGCCAGCACCTCGGGCCCGGGCCGGGCGGATGCCGGGACCGGTGCGGTGCGGTGATTCACGAGCAGGCGACCCATGCGCCATGGGTAGCACGCGGGAACTCAGGACCTTCGGAGGGATCGGTGGGCGATGGCCCGGTCGCCGCAGGTCCTTCCTGCATCTCAGGTCGAGTTCCGGGTTCCCGCGTCGAAGGCTTCGTCCGGGTCGATCAGGAACCCTTCATCTCAGGCGCCGGGTGCGCTACACCATGGCCCATGCGATCCGTCGACGTCCGCACCCGGACCGGCGCCGACGTGCGCGCCGTCGACACCGGGGCGTTCTTCGAGGACGAGCTGCCCGCGCTCCTCGCGTCCCGATCGGCGGTGGCTGTGCCCGGTGCGCGCGCCCTGAAGGTGCGCCCGTTCGCGTTCGATGTCGAGGGCCGGGCGTGGACGCTCGCGCTGGCCGACGACGACACGCTCACCGTCCGTCCCGGCCTCGACGACGCCGCCGCGATCGCGAAGCTCGATGCCGTCGGGCTGCACGACCTCGTGAACGACCTGCGCACCCCGATGGGGTTCTTCACCGGCGGTGACCTCGACATGCCGCTCGGCCGGCTCGAGCACTTCCTCGACTGGTGGGTGGTGCTGCGCTCGGTCCTCGACGACCGGCCGGCGCACACGCCCGGCGCCGTCGACTTGCGCGAGCCCGACGGCGAGCCGCTTGACCTCGGCCGGTCGTTCACGCTCGACGACGACCCCGAGGCGATCTCCCACTTCCTGGCCGAGGCCGGGTTCCTGCACCTGACCGGCGTGTTCGACGAGACCGAGATGGCCGCCGTCTCGGCCGAGATGGACGCGGCGGTGCCGGGCTACGCCCAGGGGGACGGGCGGTCGTGGTGGGCGAAGACGCACGACGGCGTCGACCGACTCGTGCGCATGCAGCGCTTCCAGGTCGAGTCCCCGACCGCCGCGTCGATCCTCGCCGACGAGCGGCTCTAGCGCATGGCCGGGTTCACCAGCGACGGTCACACGCTGGGCAAGGCGGCCGGCGACGCCAACCTCGTCGAGGCGCTGGTGAAGCCGATCGGGATCGTGCAGGGGATCTCCGACGTCCCGTGGCACAAGGACTGCTCGCTCGGGAGCCACTCGTACCGCTGCTGCTCCCTGACGGTCGGCATCTCGGTCACCGGCGCCGACGCCGAGTCCGGTCAGCTGCGGGTGGTGCCCGGATCGCACCGGGCGCTCGTGCAGCCCGCGTTCGTACGGCGCGACCTCGACCTGCCCCAGCTGGACCTGCCCACGAGCACGGGCGACGTGACCGTGCACTGCAGCTGCACGCTGCACATGAGCCAGCCGCCCGTCACCCGCGAGCGGCGCGTGCTCTACACCGGCTTCAGCCTGCCCACCGACGAGGGCGCCCGCTCGCCGAACGAGGCCGTGCTCCGGCGCATCCGGGAAGGGGCGCCCACCACCGTCACCCAGGCACCGAGCCCCGTCGTCGCCCGCGGATGACCTCGGAGGTCATGGCCCCCGCGCCGGGCGGACGCGATGCTGCCGGCATGGACCTCGACCTCGACGCGCTCGTCGCGACCATGCCCTTCGCCGCCACCCTGCGCCTCACGATCAGCGAAGCGTCGGCCGACGCGGTCGTCGGC
>JACDCH010000098.1 GCA_013694495.1 Acidimicrobiia bacterium
GACCTCGAGCGCGACGACGGCGAGCGCCTCTGGCTGCCGGCCACCACCGACCGCCCGCCGCCGGGCCACCGACCGAGCGCCGGCCTGTCGTTCCTGGGCCACGTCGAGGCGGCCGAGCTCGACCGCCTCTTCGCCGGCGCCGTCTGCGTCGTGGCGCCGGCCTTCCGGGAGGACTACGGGCTCACGGCGATCGAGGCGATGGCCTACGGGAAGCCGGTCGTCGTGTGCCGCGACGGCGGCGGCCTCGTCGACACCGTCGTCGACGACGTCAACGGCCTCGTGGTCGAACCCTCCGGCGCCGGCATCGCCGCCGCCGTCCGCCGCCTGCGCGACGAGCCCGGCCTCGCGGCCCGCCTCTCGCAGGGCGCGCTCGAGACCGCCGCCACCTACACCTGGGACCGGGCCATGGCCCAGTTCTCCGACGCCCTCGAGCGGGTGGCGGCATGAGTTTCGAGCTCACTCGCTTCGCTCCGTTCGCTCGAGCTCTGGGGACCCGACTTCGTCGGACGCTCCGACGCCTGCCGTCGATGGCTCCGAGGTCGGCATGAAGGTGGCCGTCGTCGCTCCGAGCCCGGTGCCGTTCACGATCGGCGGCGCGGAGCGGGCCTGGCGGGGCATCGTCGACGCCATCAACGACGGCACCGAGCACGTGTGCGAGCTGCTCAAGGTGCCGTCGCCCGAGCGCGACCTCGCCGAGCTGGTCCGCAGCTACCGCATGTTCCTCGGCCTCGACGTGACCCACTTCGACCTCGTGCTCACGAGCAAGTACCCGGCGTGGATGGTCAACCACCCCGAGCACGACATCTACCTGTTCCACCGGCTCCGGGGCCTGTACGACACGTACCCTGGCCACCTGCCGGCGCGGGTCGACGTGGCCGACCGCCGCGTCGCCGAGGTGGCGCGCATCCTGCGCACGCCGCCCACGCGCGAGGGCGCGTACAAGGCGCTCGATCTCGCGGAGGCCCTCGTCGAGCGTTGGCCCGACGACCCCGTCCTCGGCCACCCCGGCCCGCTCGGTCGCGAGCTGGTGCACTACCTCGACTCGATCGGCTTCGCCCCCGACGAGGGCCGGCGCTACTTCTCCCTCTCGGACACCGTGGCCCGCCGGCCCGGCTACTTCCCGCCTCGCGTGGGCGTCGAGGTGCTCGAGCTGCCGAGCAACCTGGCCGGCCTCGGCCCCGGCACCTACGAGCGCTTCTTCACCGCCTCTCGCCTCGACGGGCCGAAGCGCCTCGACCTCCTCATCGAGGCGTACCGGCGGGTGCCCGGCGATGTGCCCCTCCTCATCGCCGGCTCCGGCCCCGAGGAGGCGCGGCTGCGCGAGCTCGCGGCCGGCGACGATCGCGTGCAGCTGCTCGGGTTCGTCACCGACGAGCAGCTGGCCGAGCACTACCGGCGGGCGCTGGCCGTGCCGTTCATCCCGCTCGACGAGGACTGGGGGCTCATCGCGGTGGAAGCCATGGCCAGCGCCACTCCGGTCGTCACCTGCACGGACAGCGGCGGCCCGGCCGACCTGGTCGACGACGGCGTCAACGGCTTCGTCGTGCAACCGTCGACCGCCGCCCTCGCCGGCGCGCTCACCCGCCTCGTGCAGGAGCCCGGCCTCGCCGAGCGGCTGGGGACCGCCGGGCTGGCTCGCTCGAAGGCGATCACCTGGGAGGGGGTCGTCAAGCGCCTCACCGCGGGCCGGGAGCGGCGCATCCGCCGGGCTGCGGGCGAGACCCGCCGGGGGCTCGGCCCGACGGCCGCCGCCACGACGAAGCCCGTCGACAACGAGGGCTGGCGCACCGGCAAGCCCAAGGTCGTCGTGCTGTCGACGTTCGTGATCCACCCCGCCCGCCACGGCGGCCAGCTGCGCTGCTGGCACCTCTACCGCGAGCTCACCGACCGGTTCGACATCGAGTTCCTGTGCCTGGGCTCGATCCACGACTTCACCTCGGAGCAGGTCGTGGCGCCCGGCATCGTGCAGCGGGTCGTGCCCCGGTCGTTCGAGCACCACCAGCTCGAGGTGGGCTGGGACCACCGCACCGGCATGGCCGTCGGCGACATCGTGGCCGGGCTCTTCGTCGACCGCTCCACCGAGTTCATGGCGATGGCCACCGCGTCGTTGCGCGACGCCGAAGCAGTGCTCCTGGCCCACCCGTTCCTGCTGGAGGTGGCCGAGAAGCTGGCGCCGTCGGTGCCGGTGATCTACGACGCCCACAACAGCGAGGCCGACCTCAAGGGCGAGCTGCTCGGCGGCCGCCCCGGCGGCGACGAGCTGCTCGACCGGGTCGAGGCGATCGAAGGTCGCGCCGTCCGGAGCTCGGTGGTCCGCACCGCGTGCTCGACCGACGACGCGGCGCGCCTCGGCGAGCGCTACGGCGTCGAGGAGCGCTCGTTCCTCATCGTCCCGAACGGCGTCGACGTGGCCGGCACCGAGTTCGTGACCGGCGACGAGCGGACCCGCAACACCGAGCGCTTCCTGGCCCGCTACAGCACGATGGCCACCCGGGGGCTGGAGCACATCGCCGTGTTCTTCGGGTCGTGGCACCCGCCGAACATCGAGGCCGGCCGGCGGCTCTTGCGCATCGCCCCGTCCGTGCCCGACGCGCTCATCGTCCTGGCCGGCGGCCACACGTCCGCGCTCCCCCGGTTCGGGCTGCCGGCCAACGTGGCGCCCGCCGGGCTCGTGTCGGACCTGGTGAAGAAGGCCCTGCTGCGGTCGGCCACGATCGGCCTCAACCCGGTGGTGCAGGGGTCGGGCACGAACCTGAAGCTGGTCGAGTACCTCGCCGCCGGCCTGCCCGTGGTCACGACGCCCACCGGCGCCCGGGGCCTGCCCGTGGTCGAGGGCGTGCACGCCCGCCTGGCCGACCTTCCCGAGTTCGGCGCGGCCATGACGGCGTCGATCGCCGACCCGGGCCGCCCTGCCATGGCCACCGCCGGCCGGCTCCTCGTCGAGGAGTCGTTCGACTGGGCCCGCATCGCCCCCCGCCTCTCCGCCGCCATCGCCGCCGCCCTCCCCTGACGGACCTGCCGCTGCTCCGCCGTTCCCGCACGACCGGAGGGTGCCAGCAGGACCGAACGGTCATGTACACACCCTCCGGTCGGCCCGGCCGCGAACCGCGAGCCGAGGCCGCCGAACGGGCAGGATGACCGGGTGCGGGTTGCTGTCGACGTCACGCCCCTCCACGACCGCCGCACCGGGATCGGCACCGTCACCAGCGAGGTGCTCGACCGCCTGGCCCGGCGCACCGACATCGAGGTCGTCGCCTACTCGGTGAGCTGGCGCGGTCGAGGCCGCATCCGCGACCTCGTGCCCGAGGGCGTCGAGGTCAGCACCCGGCCCATGGCCGCGCAGCCGCTGCGGCAGCTCTGGCGCCGCACGGACCTCGCCCCCGTCGAGTGGTGGACCGGGCCCGTCGACGCGGTGCTGGGCACCAACTTCGTGGTGCCGCCCACCCGCTCGGCCGGGCGCCTTGCCGTCGTCTACGACCTCACGCCCTGGCGCTTCCCCGAGCTCTGCACCCGCGACACGCTCCAGTACCCGGGCCTCGTCGCTCGGGCCGTCGCCGGCGGCGCCCACCTGCTCACGATCTCGGCGACGATGGCCGACGAGCTCGTCGCCGTGGTCGGCGCCCGCCCCGATCGGGTGCACTGGGCCCACCTGGCGCCGTCGCCGCCCCCGGCCGGAGGCGCCGGCGATGCCGACCGGGGGCGGGGCCTGGCCGGCGCCGACCGGTACGTGCTGGGGTTGGGCACCGTCGAGCCCCGCAAGGGCTTCCCCACCCTGGTACGCGCCGTCGACCGCCTCGACGACGACGTCACGCTCGTCATCGCCGGCCAGGACGGTTGGGGTTCGGCGGAGCTCGACGCCGCCGTCGCCGCCGCCCGTCCCGACACGCGCGTCGTGCGCCTCGGCTACGTCGACGACCGGGCCCGGTCCGACCTCCTCGCCGGCGCCGCCGCCTTCGTCTACCCGTCGCGCTACGAGGGGTTCGGCATCCCGCCGCTCGAGGCGATGGCGGCCGGCGTGCCGGTCGTGGCGTCGACCGCCGGCGCGCTGCCCGAGGTGCTGGGCGACGCCGCCCTGCTGGTCGCGCCCGACGACGACGCCGCCCTCGCCGCCGCCGTGACGCGCGTGGTCACTGATCCCGCTCTCGCCGCCGACCTCGTTGCGCGGGGCCGCACTCGGGCGGCCGCTTACAGCTGGGACCGCACCGCCGACGCCGTCGTCACCGCGCTGCGGGCAACCGCTGCAGGAGCCCGACGACCTGGGTCGCCACCAACGTCTCGGCCCTGATGCTGTCGACCGTCGCGCGCCCGGAGGTGCTCGAGGTGGCCGAGCGGGTCGGCGAGGTAGCGCCCGACCTGGACCAGCGCCGGCTCGCGGGGACCGGCCGGGAGGGTGGCGGACGACCGACTCGGCGCTGTGGGGCTAGGACGCTCTCGGGTTCGACTGATCGCGTGATCCGAGGGGCACGAGCTCGCCCTCGATCGGGGTGTGGAGCCGGCCGATGAACCGGCTGTTGCTCGCCACCTGCAGCAGTGCCGCCTTCATGCGCTGGTCGTACTGCACGCCGGCGCGGTTGTGCAGGCCGACGGCCACCTCGTACATGCCGGCGCCGAGGGCCAGCGGGCCGAGGTCGAACACGTAGCGGCTCGGGCCGGCGGGCACCACGAGCGCCTCGCCGCTCAGGAGCTCGCTGTTGACCCCGACCATGAGGACGCCGGTGTCGTCGTTCAGGTTGAGGGCGACGATCAGGTCGTCGTGGCGGTCCTCGGCCTCGAAGTCGACCGTGATGCGCAGGTGGTCGCCCGGGCGCACGAACGAGCGGCCGTCGGCCCCCTCGACGCTGATGTTCGTGAAGCGGACCGTGCCGAGCAGCGGGCTGGCGCCGACGCCGTCGGCGCCGTCGCCCTCGTCGGGGACGGCCACGCCCCGCCGCATGAGCGAGTCGCGCAGCGACCGGACCGCCTCGCCGGGGTCGCCCACGTAGAGCAGGTGGCCCTGGTCGAGCACGGCGGCGCGGGTGCCGATCTGGCGGATCGTGTCGGCGGCGTGGGTGACGACGAAGATCGTCCGCCCCTCGCGCTGGAAGTGCTTGATGCGCTCGAGGCACTTGCGCTGGAAGGACTCGTCGCCCACGGAGAGGACCTCGTCGATGAGGAGGATCTCGGGGTCGACGTGCACGGCGACGCCGAACCCGAGCCGGGCGGCCATCCCCGACGAGTAGTGCTTCAGCTGGAGGTCGACGAACTGCTCGAGCTCGGCGAAGCCCACGATGTCGTCGAACACGCGGTCGACGTCGATGCGCGACAGCCCGAGGATCGATCCGTTCATGTAGATGTTCTCGCGGCCGGTGAGCTCGGGGTGCATGCCGGCGCCCAGCTCGAGCAGGGCCGCCATGCGCCCGGTGGAGGTGATGCGGCCGGTGGTGGGCCGCAGCGTGCCGGCCACGCACTTGAGCAGGGTCGACTTACCGGAGCCGTTGTGGCCGAAGAGCCCGAACGTCTCGCCGCGGTGCACGTCGATGCTGACGTCGCGCAGCGCGTAGAACTCCTCGTAGCTGTTCCGGCCGGCGCGGATCATCCGCTCCTTCAAGGACTTCGTGTGCTCGTGGTAGAGCCGGAAGCGCTTCGAGACCTGCTCGATCGAGACGGCGACGTCGGGCACCGCGGGCCTAGATCTCTTCGCCGAGGTTGTCCTCGAGCCGGCCGAACAGGTACGAGGCCCCGATGAGGAGGGCGACCGAACCGACGCCGACGATCGTCAGGTTGCGGAGGTACCAGCCGAGGCCCGCATCGGGCGGGAGGATGGCTGGCTGCAGGTCGGCCGGCGGGTTGTAGAAGACCCGCTGGAACGCGGTGATCACCGGGATCATCGGGTTGAGCAGGAGCAGCGACGAGCGCTCGCCCAGCCGCTCCGCCACCTGGTTGTACGGGTAGACGACGGCGGACATCCAGAACCACGCCAGCAGCCCGAGCTCGACCAGGTACTTCGTGTCGCGGAGGTACACGTAGGCCGCGCTCAGCGCGAGCCCCAGCGCGGTGGTGAGCACGAGCAGCACGACGATGGCCAGCAGCAACGCCGGGATGAAGCGCCACCCCGGCGCGTGGCCGAGCACGGCCATGCCGGCGATCAGGACCGATGCCTGGAACAGGAAGTTCACGATGTTGCTGCCGATGGCGGCCAGCGGCAGCACTTCGCGGGGGAACCAGACCTTGGTGACGAGCGGCGCGTTGTCGACGATCGACCCGGTCGCGGCGCCGAGCCCGCCCGAGAAGAAGTTCCAGGCCAGGAGGCCCGAGAGGAAAAAGATCCCGTAGTCCGGCACCTGCACCCTGAGGATCTCGCTGAACACCACCGAGAACACCACCAGGTACATGAGCGGGTTGAGCAGGGTCCACACGAACCCGAGGATCGAGCCCTTGTACCGCACCTTGAGCTCGCGCCGGACGAGGTTGCGGAGCAGCTCCCGGTAGCGCCAGACGTTGCGCACCCGACGGATCGGCCCGGGCCGCTCCGACACCATCATCGGCACCGGCAGCGCCTCGGTGGGGATGGCGGGCATGGCTCGACGAGCGTAGTTGCGGGCTGTGCGGAGCCCCCAGCACACCCGCGTTAGGGTCCGCCCGGTGAAGGCGTTGGTCACCGGGGCGTCGGGGTTCGTCGGCCCGCACCTCGTGGCCCACCTGGAGGCCAACGGCGACGACGTCGCGCTCGATCCGCCCGCCGGCCTGGTCGACATCACCGACGCCGCCGCGCTCCGGACCTGGTTCGAGGAGATCCGGCCCGAGGTCGTGTACCACCTGGCCGGCTGGGCCGACGTGGGCGGTTCCTGGAACGCCCCCGAAGAGGTCTTCACCATCAACGCCACCGGCACGCTGCACGTGCTGCGGGCCGCCGCCGCGGTGGGGGCGAATCGGGTGCTGCTCGTGTCGAGCGCCGACGTCTACGGCATCGTGCCCACCGAGGACCTCCCGATCACCGAGGAGCACCCGCTGCGGCCGGTCAGCCCCTACGCCGTGAGCAAGGTGACCGCCGACTTCCTCGGTCTCCAGGCCTGGCTCGGCCACAACCTGGAGGTCGTCCGGGTGCGGGCCTTCAACCACCTCGGGCCGGGACAGGCCGACAAATTCGTCGCCCCCGCCATCGCCTCGCGCATCGCCCGCAACGAGCTCGACGGCGGCGACGAGATCCCCGTCGGGAACCTCAGCGCCCGGCGCGACCTCACCGACGTGCGCGACGTGGTGCGGGCCTACCGGCTCCTCGTCGAACAGGGCGAGCCCGGCGAGGCCTACAACGTCTGCACCGGCGTCGACATCGCCATCTCCGAGCTGGCCGAGCGCCTGCTGACGATGGCGAAGCACCCGATGCGCCTCACCACCGACCCGGACCGTCAGCGCCCCATCGACGTGCCGGTGCTCCGGGGCGACAGCAGCCGGCTGCGCCAGGCCACCGGTTGGAAGCCGGAGATCCCGCTCGACACGACGCTCACCGACGTGCTCGCCGACTGGCGCGCCCGGGTCGCGACCGGGAGCGCGGCCGAGACCTGACCGCCGCAAGAACCCCTTGACCTGAAGTTCGCTTGAAGTGTGATGCTGCGGCCATGCAGATGGACTTCAGCCACTGGATGGCGCTCGAGAGCGCGATGCAGGGCGAGCAACGGGGCAAGACGTTCAACCGGGCCACCATCCGGCGGGTCATCACGTTCGCCCGGCCCCACCGCCGGGCCCTCTTCGTCTTCCTCGTCCTGAGCGTCGCCGCCGCTGTCCTCACGGTGGCGACTCCCGTGCTGGCCGGGCAGGTGATCGACGAGATCGTGCAGGGCAGCGACAAGGGCCGGGTGGTCGGGCTCGCCGTGCTCATCGCGGTGATCGCCGTGCTCGACGGAGCCGTGGGCCTGGCCGAGCGCTGGCAGTCGTCCAAGATCGGCGAGGGGCTGATCCTCGACCTCCGCCGCGCCGTCTTCGGCCACGTGCAGCGCATGCCGGTGGCGTTCTTCACCCGGACCCGCACCGGCGCTCTCGTGAGCCGGCTCAACAACGACGTGATCGGCGCCCAGCGGGCCTTCACCTGGACCCTCTCGGGCGTCGTCAGCAACCTCATCGCGCTGCTGCTCACGCTGGGCGTGATGCTCAGCCTGTCGTGGTCGATCACGCTGCTCTCCCTCGTCCTGCTGCCCGTGTTCGTCCTCCCGGCCCGGCGCATGGGCGCCCGCCTCGCCCACCTCGAGCGCGAGGCGGCCGACCACAACGCGGCGATGACCACGCAGATGACCGAACGCTTCTCGGCCCCCGGGGCGACGCTGGTCAAGCTGTTCGGGCACCCCGCCCGCGAGGAGGCGGAGTTCGGCGCCCGGGCCGAGCAGGTCGCGCAGATCGGTGTGCGCACCGCGATGGGCCAGCACGTCTTCCTCACCGCGCTGGCCGGCGTCTCGGCCCTCGCCCTCGCCCTCGTCTACGGCCTGGGCGGCTACCTCTCCCTCGACGGGAGCCTCGAGCCGGGAACTGTGGTGACCCTGGCGCTGCTGCTCACCCGCCTCTACGCGCCGCTCACCGCGCTGGCCAACGCCCGGGTCGACGCCATGACCGCGCTCGTCAGCTTCGAGCGGGTCTTCGAGGTGCTCGACCTGCCGCCGCTGATCACGGAGCCCGTCGACCCCGTGCCGCTGCCCGAGGGCCCGGTCGCCGTCGAGCTGCGCGACGTGCGCTTCGGCTACCCGTCGGCGGACCGCGTGTCGCTGGCGTCGCTGGAGGAGGTCGCCGTGCTCGACCAGCGCGGCGGCGAGGACGTGCTCCACGGCGTCTCGTTCCGGGTCGAGCCGGGCCAGCTCGTGGCGCTCGTCGGCACGTCCGGCAGCGGGAAGTCGACGATCGCGTCGCTGCTGCCCCGGCTCTACGACGTCGACGGAGGCAGCGTCGAGCTGTCGGGCGTCGACGTCCGCGACCTGTCGTTCGACACGATCAAGCAGACCGTCGGCCTCGTCACCCAGGACGGCCACCTGTTCCACGAGACCGTGCGCGAGAACCTGCTCCTGGCGCAGCCCGAGGCCAGCGAGGGCGACCTGTGGGAGGCGCTCGAGCAGGCCCGTCTGGGGCCGCTCGTCCGCGCCCTCCCGGACGGGCTGGACACCGTCGTCGGCGAGCGGGGGTACCGGTTCTCCGGCGGCGAGCGCCAGCGGCTCACCATCGCCCGCATCCTCCTGGCCCGGCCCCGCGTCGTCATCCTCGACGAGGCCACCGCCCACCTCGACTCGACATCGGAGGCCGAGGTGCAGGCCGCCCTGGCCCACGCGCTGGCGGGCCGCACGGCGATCGTGATCGCCCACCGGCTGTCGACGATCCGCGACGCCGACGCCATCCTCGTCATCGAGCGCGGCCGGGTGGTGGAGCGGGGCACGCACACCGAGCTCATGGACGCTGGCGGCCGGTACGCCGAGCTCCACCGCGTGCAGTTCGACGACGAGCCCGTCGCGGCCGTCGCTTGACGAAGCGGTCGGGTCAGCGCCCTCGCTCGACGCGCTCGGCGAGGGCGCGCACGGCGTCGACCACGGCCGCGTTGTGCTGCTCCTGGCGGTGGGTCACGAGCCGCAGGACCCGCAGGAGCGCCTTCTTCGGCGCCGTGAGGCGGGTGCCGGTGACGAAGCCGGGGCCGAGGTCGGCGACCGACTCGGCTCGGGCCAGCGCGTCGTGCACCGCCGACAGCGGCTCGGCTGCGGCCGGCCCCGAGGACGACGCGCTGCCGACGGCCATGAACCGGCAGTCCTCGATCGTGGGCTCCTTCGGCGAGTCGGTGCGGACCGCGACCACGTCGAAGAGCCAGTCGTCCTTGGAGGTGAACTCGGGGTCGCCGAAGCCGGCCTCGAACAGCGTCTGGCGCAGCAGCAGCTCGGTGTAGCCGTTCTGGTGGTAGTCGCCGTTGTAGGCCTGCGTGCCGAACAAGCACTGCACGAGCTCACGCTGGGACTCGATCGTGGTGCGCTCCGCCAGGAGGCCGAGCAGGCCGATCAGGTTCGGGACGCGGAGGAACAGCCGGCCCCCGGGTTGCAGCAGGCGGGCCCACTCCCGCAGGGCGGGCAGCGCGTCCTCGCGGCGCAGGTGCTCGAGCACGTCCTGGGCGACGATCTCCTCGTAGAACCCGCTCGGCAGCATCGACAGGTCGGTGATGTCGGCGACGAGATCCGGCTGGTGGACCTCGTGGAGGTCGACGTTGAGGTAGCCGTTGCGGACATCCCAGCCGCAGCCGAGGTTGAGCTTGCGGGGGTGGGCCTCGGGGTCGAACGGGGCCGACCTCTCCTCCACGGCGTCGGTCATCGGGGGCCAACTCTATTCGGCCGCCTCTTCCAGGCGGGCCCTGGCCTCGGCCAGCCGGGCCGCCTCGGGCGGGGCGGCGCGGGCGCCGAGCTCGAGCAGCCGGGGCCGCCACTCGTCGGTCAGGCGGCGCCCCTG
>JACDCH010000170.1 GCA_013694495.1 Acidimicrobiia bacterium
AGCTCATCCCCGCCACCGCCAACGCCCCACCGATCGTGCCGGCACCCACCGGCCTCCAAGCCCAGATCCTCGACCTCCTCGACGTCGACCCCATCACCAGCCGCTAACCGACAAAGGACCATCACGATGACCACCCCACACACGCCCATGTGCGGAACCCCGGACTAGCGCCGTGTGCGATCTGCTGTGGGTGGCCCCGTCCCGAGCCGCCGGCGGCGTCGCCCTGTTCGGGAAGAACTCCGACCGGCCGCCGCAGGAGCCGCAGGTGCTGGAGCACCACCCGGCCCGGACCGAGAGCTCGACCACCACCACGTACCTCACGATCCCGGCGCGGGAGGGCTCGACCCACGCCGTCACCGGCTCGCGCCCGGCGTGGATGTGGGGGTTCGAGCACGGCGTGAACGACGCCGGCGTGGCCGCCGGGAACGCCACGATCTACACCACCCTCGACCCGCGGCTGTTCCCGGCCGCGCTCACCGGCATGGACCTCGTGCGGCTCGTGCTGGAGCGGGCGGCGACGGCGGCGGCCGGCGTCATCGTGCTCACGGACCTGCTGGAGGCCCACGGCCAGGGCGGCTCCGGTCACGCCGGCGAGGAGCGGGCCTACTGGTCGTCGGTCCTGCTGGCCGACGCGACCGAGGCGTGGGTGGTCGAGACGTCGGGCCGCACGTGGGCGGCCGAGTCGGCCGGCGCGACGCGGGCGCTGTCGAACCGCACGACGATCCCGGCCTTCGACGCCGAGCACCGCCACCCCCGCCAGCCCGTCGAGGCGCTCGTCGACCCCCGGCTCGACGCCACCCGGGCGTTCCTCGCCGGCGCCGGATCGGTCGGGGCGGCCGACGTCCAGGATCACCTCGCGTCGCACGTCGGCGGCGCCGACGGATGGACCGTCTGCATGCACGTCGAGGGGGTCGAGGCCACCACCGCGTCGCTCGTCGCCGAGCTCCACCCCGGCGGCCGCTCCGTGCTGTGGGCGGCGGCCGGCCCGCCCTGCACGAATCCCTACGAGACGGTGGCGGCGGGTTAGCGCGCCCGACGGGGCGGGGGACCGGGATCGGCCACAGGGTCCCAGCCGGACAGGTCGGCCAGGCGAGGGTCGTTCGAGAACATCTCGACCATGGGCACGTCGATCCCCAGGCGCTTCTGCAGCCGCTTGAGCACGAGCTCCTCGTTCCACAGCGCCAGGGTGACGGCGAGGCCGGGCTCGCCGGCGCGGGCCGTGCGGCCCGAGCGGTGGAGGTAGGACTTGTGGTCTTCGGGCGGGTCGAAGTGGATCACGATCTCGACGTCCTCGATGTCGAGGCCGCGGGCGGCGACGTCGGTGGCGACGAGGGCGGGCACCGACCCGTCGCCGAAGCCGGCCAGCGCCTGCTCGCGCACCCGCTGGGGCAGGTCGCCGTGGATGGCCGCCGCCTGGGGCACGCCCTCCTTGCGCAACCCATGGGCGAGCTGGTCGGCCATGCGCTTCGTGCGGGTGAACAGGATCGTGCGGTGGGCGCCCCGGGCGATGGCGGCCGCCACCTTGATCTTGTCGAGGTCGTGCACCAGGAGGAACCGGTGCGTCATCTCCTCGACGGTCACGGAGCTCGACTCGACCTCGTGCTCGACGGGGTCGTGCTGGTAGCGGTCGACGAGCACCTTCACCGCGCCGTCGAGCGTCGCCGAGAAGAGGAGCGTCTGGTGCTGGCGGTTCGTGTGGCGCAGGATCCACTCCACCTGGGGCAGGAAGCCCATGTCGGCCATGCGGTCGGCCTCGTCGAGCACGACGTGCTGGAGGGCGTCGAGGAAGACGGCCTTGCGGTCGAGCAGGTCGATGAGCCGCCCGGGGGTGGCGACGACGATCTCGGCGCCGGCCTCGAGGACCCGCACCTGCTTCTCGAGCGGGGCGCCGCCGTAGACGATGGCGAGGCGCTTGTCGGTGACCTCGGCCAGGTGGGCGAGGACGTCGTGGACCTGGATGGCCAGCTCGCGGGTGGGCACGAGCACGAGGGCGGTGGGGTGCGACGGCTCCGCCTTGGAAGCGAGCTGCAGGAGGGGCAAGCCGAAGGCGAGGGTCTTGCCCGAGCCCGTCTTGGCCTTGCCACACACGTCGCGGCCCGCGAGGGCGTCGGCGATGGTGAGGGACTGGATGGCGAAGGGACGATGGATGCCGCGGTCGGCGAGGGCGGTCGTGAGCTCGGGTGTGACCCCCAGCTGCTCGAAGGTCGTTTGTGTCATTTGGATGGATGACGATAGGGGCGCGGCGCCTTCGATCGACAAACGGGGTCCCGCAGGACCGGCGCCACCTCAGCCAGGAAGGACCTTCTCGACGGCCTCGACGAGCTCCGGCGCGTCGGGCTCGACGGTGGGGCTGAAGCGGGCCACGACCTCGCCACCGGGGGCGACGAGGAACTTCTCGAAGTTCCAGCGGATGTCGCCGCTGTGGCCTTCGCTGTCGGCCACCTTCGTGAGCTCCTCGTACAGCGGGTGGCGGTCGTCGCCGTTGACGTCGACCTTCTCCGTGAGCGGGAACGTGACGCCGTAGGTGGTGGAGCAGAAGGAGGCGATCTCCTCGGGGGTGCCCGGCTCCTGGCCCATGAACTGGTTGCAGGGCACACCGAGGACGGCGAAGCCCCGGCCGGCCAGCTGCTCGTGCAGGCGCTCGAGCCCCTCGTACTGGGGCGTGAGGCCGCACTTCGACGCGACGTTCACGACGAGGACGGCCTTGCCGTCGTACTCGTTGAGGTCGGCGGGCGTGCCGTCGAGGCGGTTGATCGGGACGTCGTAGATCGACATAGGCGGGTGAACCTACCGTCACGGGTCATGGTCGAGATGGGCGGCGAGCTGGTGGAGGTCGTGGCGGCCGATGGCACGGTCGAACGGGTCGTGACCCGGGCCGAGATGCGGGGGCAGCGGCTCCAGCACCGCGGCGTCGGCGTGGTCGTGCGCCGGCCCGGCGACGGCGCGGTGCGAGCCCACCAGCGGGCCGCGTGGAAGGACGTGTGGCCGTCGTACTGGGACCTCGCCTTCGGCGGGGTGTGCGGCGTGGGCGAGACCTACGAGGCCAGCGCGGTGCGGGAGCTGGCCGAGGAGGCGGGGGTCGAGGTGACCGAGGCCGACCTCCGCTTCCTCGCCGCCGGGCTGTTCGAGGACGATGCGGTGGCGCTGGTCGCCCGGGTCTACGAGATCGACCACGCCGGGCCGTTCACGTTCGCCGACGGCGAGGTCGAGCGCAGCGAGTGGGTGGCCCGGGCCGAGCTGGACGACTGGGCGGCGGCCCGGCAGGTCGTGCCCGACACGCTCTCGATCGGCCTCGAACGTCTCCGTATCTACAGTTCCGGCTCGTGACCTCTCCCGCCGCCGAGATCGCCGAGCAGGGCTACACGATCCTCGAGGGGGTGCTCGACGCCGTCCTCGTCGACGGCCTCCTCGCCGACCTCGACCGTCTGCACGACGAGCTGTCGGTGCGGCCGGCCACGAACGGGTTCGAGGGCACCGAGACGCTGCGGGTCTACAACCTGCTCGTGCACGGCGAGCGCTGGCAGCAGGTGCCGGTGCACCCCGGGGTGCTGCCGGTGGTCGAGGCGGTGCTCGACCCGGGGCTGCTCATCTCGTCGCTCTCGTCGATCGACATCCGCCCCGGCGAGACCGCCCAGCCCATCCACGCCGACGACCAGCTGATCCCGATCCCGAAGCCGCACCCGCCGACGGTGTGCAACACGATGTGGGCACTCACGGACTTCACCGACGCCAACGGCGCCACCCGGCTCGTGCCGGGTTCGCACCTGGCCCCGGAGAACCCGATCTTCGGCGGCGAGTACGAGACCGTGGCGGCGGAGATGCCCAAGGGGTCGGTGCTCGTGTGGCACGGGAGCCTGTGGCACGGCGGCGGCGCCAACCGCACCGACGAGCGCCGCGTCGGCATCGCCATGAACTACTGCGCCGGCTACATCCGCCAGCAGGAGAACCAGCAGCTCGGCGTGCCCAACGAGGTGGCTCGCACGTTCCCCCGCCGCCTCCAGGAGCTGCTCGGCTACTCCGTCTACAACGGCCTCATCGGCCACATCGACAAGAAGGACCCCCGCACCCTCCTGCTCGCCGACGGCGAGCGACCCGCCGGCATGGCCTGGGACGCCAGCTAGCCCCAGCCCCATTCGCACTGTCAGGACCTGCGGACGGGCGCCCAACGGCCGCGTCGCAACCGCGTGGCGACGCACCTGTCGACCGCCGGAGGCGCAGGGGGTCTGGGGGCGGCGCCCCCAGGCATCGGCCGCAGGGCGACGAAGTCGGCCGAGGACCGCAACGAACGACCGAGCGCAGCGAGGACGACAAACTCGCCGGAACGGAGCGAAGCGAGTGACGGCGAAGACTTCAGTCGAGGGTGGCGGCGACAGGCGCGAGCCGGACGCCCAGGGTGGGGCAGGCGACGGCGATGCCGCCGACCAAGCCGTCGACCATGTCGCGCGACTCGGCGCGCGTCAGGCCGTCGGACTCGCGTCCGACCCGGAACAGCTCGAAGAAGTCGGCGATCTCGTCGTCGGCCAGCGGCGGGAGCTCGATGCAGGCCGACCCGATCCCCCGCACCCACTGCGCGTCCGGGAGCCGGGCGCGCGAGCCCGGAGAGGCGGCTTCGACGCCGGCGAGGATCTCCTCGTCGCTCGCCCCGGAGAGGACGACCGTCGCCGTCGACGGCGGCGACGGTGGTGGTCCGACCGGCGCGATGGTCGTCGGGACTGCCGTCGTCGCCGCGGCCGGGGGATCTTCGTCGGCGCCGCAGCCGAGCAGCACGAGGGCGGCGACGAGCGCCGGCGCCCCGACGACGCGGGCCCTCATCCGAGGGCGGTGGTGAGGTCGGCGATCAGGTCGTCGACGTCCTCGATGCCCACCGACAGGCGGACGAGGTCGGCCGGTACCTCGTTACCGGTGCCGGCGACCGACGCGTGCGTCATGCGGCCCGGGTGCTCGATGAGGCTCTCGACCGCGCCCAGGCTCTCGGCCAGCGTGAACACCTCGGTGCGGCGGCACACATCGAGGGCGACGGCTTCGCCCCCCACCGGCCGGAACGAGATCATCCCCCCGAAGTCGGACATCTGCCGGCGGGCGATGTCGTAGCCGGGGTGCGACGCCAGCCCCGGCCACCGCACCTCACCGACCTTGGGGTGCGACACGAGGAAGGCGGCGATCGCCTCGGCCGACTCGCAGTGGCGCTGCATCCGGAGGTGCAACGTGCGGGCGCCGCGGTGCACGAGGTAGCAGTCGAACGGCGACGGGACCGCCCCGGCGGCGTTCTGGACGAAGCCGACCCCGTCGGCGAGCACATCGTCGGACGTGGCGACGAAGCCCCCGACGACGTCGCTGTGGCCGCCGAGGTACTTGGTGGTGGAGTGCACCACGACGTCGGCGCCGAGGGCGAGCGGCTGCTGCAGCGCGGGGGTGGCGAACGTGTTGTCGACGACGACGATCCCGCCGTGGGCCTGGGCCACCTCGGCGACGGCGGCGATGTCGACGATGCGCAGCATCGGGTTGCTGGGCGTCTCGATCCAGATCATCCGGGTCTCGGACCGCCACGCGGCCGCCACCGCGGCGAGGTCGGTCAGGTCGACGGTGTCGACAACCACGCCCTTCGGCCCGTGGAGCCGGTTCGCCAGGCGGATCGTGCCGCCGTAGGCATCGTCGGGCAGCAGCACGTGGTCACCGGGCTCGAGGAGGCGCAGGAGGGCGTCCTCGGCGGCCAGCCCCGACGCGAAGGCGAAGCCGTGCGCGGCGCCCTCGAGGGCGGCCAGGTGGCGCTCGAGGGCGGCCCGGGTCGGGTTGCCCGAGCGGCCGTACTCGAAGCCGCCCCGCACGCCGCCGACGCCGTCCTGGGCGAACGTCGTGGCCAGCGAGATCGGCGGCACGA
>JACDCH010000217.1 GCA_013694495.1 Acidimicrobiia bacterium
GGCCAGCACCGCGCGCACGGCGATGGCAGGGACTGGTAGGGCGGCGCGCCGCATGGGACCTCCTTCGATTCGGACGAGGGCAGGCCCCCGGAGGGGCGAGGCGCGGCCAGCGGCGGCGCTCGTGGCCTCTAGAGGCGCTGCAGGATGGTGCCGGTACCGAGCCCGCCGCCGCAGCACATCGTGACGAGCGCGTGCTCGCCGTCGATGCGCTCCAGCTCGTGGAGGGCCTTGGTGGTGAGGATGGCCCCGGTGCCGCCCAGCGGGTGGCCGAGGGCGATGGCTCCGCCGTTCGGGTTGACCGTGGCCGGGTCGGCGCCGAGCTCCAGCTGCCAGGACAGCACCACGGAGGCGAAGGCTTCGTTGATCTCGGTGACGGCGATGTCGGACATCTCCAAGCCCGTGCGGGCGAGCAGGTGCTGCGTGGCGTCGATCGGACCCGTGAGCATGAGCACCGGGTCGGACCCGACCAGGCACGTGTCGACGATGCGGGCCCGGGGCCGCAGGCCGAGCTCGGCCGCCTTCTCCGGGGTCATGACGAGCACCGCTGCGGCGCCGTCGCTGATCTGCGACGAAGTGCCGGCCGTGTGGCGGCCGCCCTCGGCGCCGATGACCGCGTCGCCGGGGGGCACGACGGCCTTGAGGCCGGCGAGGCCTTCGAGCGTGGTCTCGCGGAGGCCGCCGTCGCGGCTGACGTGGTGGGTGCTGCCCGTGGGCTTGCCGTCCTCACCGAGGTCGGGTGCGTCGATCTCGACGATCTGCTGGTCGTAGCGGCCCTCGCTCCACGCCGCGGCCGCCCGGCGCTGCGACTCGAGGCCGAAGGCGTCGAGGTCGTCGCGGAAGATGCCCCACTTCTGGGCGATGAGCTCGGCGCCCTGGAACTGCGACGTCCACTGGTACCGGGAGAAGTACGACTTGGGCACGGCCTTGCCGACGCCCTCGCCCATGCTCGATCCCATCGGCACGCGACTCATGACCTCGACGCCGCAGGCCACGGCGACGTCGACGACGCCCGAGGCCACGAGCGAAGTGGCGAAGTTGGTGGCCTGCTGCGACGAGCCGCACTGGCTGTCGATGGTGGTGCCTGCGACCGAGATCGGCAGGCCGGCGGTGAGCCACGCGGTGCGGGTGACGTTGAAGGCCTGCATCCCGACCTGGCTCACGCAGCCGCCGACGACCTGGCCCACCTCGGCCGGATCGATGCCCGACCGCTCGATCAGGGCGCCCTGCACGGCGGCCAGCAGATCGACGGAATGCATGGTGGACAGCTCGCCGCCCCGGCGACCGATGGGGGAGCGAACGGCTTCGACGATGACGACCTCGCGCATGGGCTCGACCTTACTTGACCGGTGGGTCAAGTCCTCACGGTGTCAGGCCGCAGAGCGGTGAGCCGGGGCGGTCTGCCCGTCGGACCGCTTCAGCGCCTCGCGGATGGACGCCCGGGCGGTGGCGATGCCCTCCCGGCCGATCTCCTTCGTGTCGTCGTCGAGGCGCCAGTCGCGGGGCTCCTCCAGCAGCACCAACTGGATCTGTGCTCGTTCCATGGCCCCATTTTCCCAGGGGGTGTGACGGTGAAGCCCTCCCTGGCGGTCGTCTGGAGGGCGTTCATGCAGGTCAGGACGCTTTTCGGAGTTCCTGCGGACTCAGGGCGGAAGGCCAAGGACAAGGCATCCGGCAGCGGGCGGTGGTGGCGGCGGGGGCCTGCGGTGGGCTCTCCGCCTTCACGTCGCGGAGCCCGTCACGTCCCGCAAGGCCCCCGCTTCTTGGCTTCCAAGCCCCCCGCACCCCCAGGACGGCAACCGGAGGGTGTCAGCAGGTCCGTTCCGTCAAGGTCCGTTCCGTCATGAACGCACCCTCCGGTCGTGCGCCGCCCGGTCAGGCGTGCGCTCGTCCGTTGCGCGTGCGTGAACCCGGACCGCAGCCGGATACGTGCACGCAGAACGGGTTGGCCCACGCGGGTGGAGGCACGGCAGAGGCGCTGTCGACCAGCGCCGCCTCCGTCGCGCCCTTGCCCTTGCCCTTGCCCTCGACCTCGACCTCGACCTCGACCCCGGAAGGTCAGCGAGGGGCGGCGGGCGCCACCAGGGGCCAGGGGCGCTCGTGCTCGACGAGGCGGGCCAGGTCGAGGAGGAGGGCGTCTTCGTGGTGGCGGCCGATCACCTGGAGGCCGACGGGGAGGCCGTCGACGGTGCCGGCGGGGATCGAGCAGGCGGGGTTGCCGGCGATGTTGGCCGGGATCGTGAGGGCGCCGTTGTTCTCCGGGCCCACCCGGATCTCGCCGACGAGGGTGTTGAGGGTGACGTCGGCGGGATAGGCGGTGTCGGGGTTGGTGGCGCAGAGGACGAAGTCGACCTGGTCGAAGACGTCGGCCATCGCCTCGTTCGCCTTCCGGCGGTTGGCCTCGACGGTGGCGGCCGTCTGCAGGTTCATCAGCTGCGTCGCGAACTCCATGCCGAAGGCGATCTCCATCGTGAGGTCGTCCTTGCAGTCGGGATACCGGTCGCCGAGGTCGACGAGCAGCGTCGACAGGTTGGCGATCGCCCACTCCGTTCCCAGGCCGGGGACGTCGATCTCGACGTCGACCAGGTCGATGCCGGCGTCCTTGCACAGCGCCTCGGCCTGCTCCTGCACCAGCGCCGCCACCTCGGGCCGCACGATGGCGCCGCCGAGAGTGGGGTCGATCACGGCCTTCTTGCCGGCCAGCTCGTGGCTCCCGAGCCCCCGCTCCCAGCCGTCGACCTTGGGCAACGAGTAGGGGTCGCGTCGGTCGAAGCCGTTGCAGACGTCGTACCACCGGGCCACGTCGCGCACCGATCGCGCCAGGCAGCCGATCACGACGGTGAGCGGGCCCACCAGCATCGAGGGCCCGCGCGGGATGCGGCCCGCCGTGCCCTTCATCCCGAACAAGCCGTTGAAGCCGGCGGGGATGCGGATCGACCCGCCGCCGTCGCCGCCGGTGGCGATGGGCACGACGCCGCCGGCCACCGCCGCAGCGCTGCCACCCGAAGAGCCGCCGGCGGTGCGGCCCTGCTGCCAAGCGTTGTTGGTGATGCCGTTCAGCTTCGTGATCGACACGTTCAGGCCGCCGAACTCCGACGCGGTCGTGAGGCCGACGAGGTTGGCGCCGCCCTCCCGGAGGCGGGCGACCATGGTGCTGTCGTGGTCGGCGATGCGGTCCTTGAACACCAGCGACGCCTCGGTGCAGGGCCAGCCCTCCACGTGGTCGAGCTCCTTGACCCCCATGGGCACGCCGCCGAACGGCGCCGACACGTCGGCGGCGGCGGCCCGGGCGCGTGCGCCGTCGGCCTCGACGAACGAGAAGGCGTTGAGCTCGCTCCCCTCGATGGCACCGAGTACGGCCTCCACCTCGTCGACGGGGTTGCGCTCGCCGGAGCGGAAGGCATCGACGAGCGAGCAGGCGTCACGGAGCCACGGGGTGTCAGGCATCCGGACAGTGTGCTCCATTCCAGGCACCTAAGTTCCCTTCCACATGGACGCACGCACGTGGCTCGGGCTCGAGCCGACGCACAACCCGAACCGGTGGGTCCTGCCGATCACGCCCGGCGTGAGCACCGGCGGCGGCTTCCTGTTCGGCGGCTGCGGGCTCGGCGCCGCCATCGAAGCCCTCGAGGGCACCACCGGCCGGCCCGTCGTCTGGGCCACCGCTCAGTACCTCTCGTACGCGAACCCGCCGTCGGTCATGGACATCGACGTGACCGTCGCCGTCTCCGGCCACCAGGTCACGCAGGCCCGGGCCGTGGGCCACGTCGCCGACCGCGAGGTGTTCACGGTCAACGCCGCCCTCGGCGAGCGGTCGATGGAGGAGACCGGTCAGTGGGACACGATGCCCGACGTCCCACCGCCCGACGACTCGCCGCCCCGCGGCTACCGGAACCCCGAAGCCGACTCGCTGATGCGGCGCATCGACACCCGCATCGCCGTCGGGCGTGACTTCCGGGACTTCGACGGCAGCCAGGGCACCGGCCAGGCCGCGCTCTGGGCCCGCATGCCGGACCTGCTCGACATGTCGGCGGCCGCGCTCGCCATCCTCGGCGACTACGTGCCCTTCGGGGTCGGGCAGGCGCTGGGCGTCATGGCCGGCGGCAACAGCCTCGACAACACCCTGCGCGTCGCCCGCATCGTGCCCACCGAGTGGGTGCTGCTCGACATCAGGGTCCACGCCGTGCGCAACGGCTTCGGCCACGGCCTCGTGCACCTGTGGGCCGAGGACGGCACGCTCCTCGCCACCGCCAGCCAGAGCTGCATCGTGCGCTTCTGGAAGCCGGAGCACGTCGACATGATCCGCCGCGAGTTCCAACTCGAAGAGAGGGAGGAGCGCTGATGGCACCGCCGCTGCGCTGGGGGATGACGATCCCGTTCGACGGTCCGCTGCACGAGCAGCGCGACCGCATCGTTGAGCTCGAGGACCTCGGCTACACCGACGTCTGGTCGGCCGAGGCCAATGCGCACGACGCGTTCACGCCGCTTGCTCTCGCATCCGTGTGGGCGCCGTCGTTGCGCCTGGGCACCGCCATCGTCCCGGCCTACACGCGGGGCCCGGCCTGCCTCGCGCAGTCGGTGGGGTCGCTGGCGCAGGCCGCGCCGGGTCGTGTCGCCCTCGGCATCGGCACGTCGTCGAACGTCATCGTCGAGCGCTGGAACGGCATCCCGTTCGACCAGCCCTACCAGCGGGTGCGCGACACGCTGCGCTTCCTGCGGGCCGCGCTGGCCGGCGAGAAGGTCACCGAGGAGTACGAGACGTTCTCGATCAAGGGCTTCAAGCTCGGCGCTCGGCCGCCGGAGCCCGTGCCCATCCTCGTCGCCGCGCTGCGCGAGGGCATGCTGCGGCTCGCCGGCCGCGAGGGCGACGGCGCCATCATCAACTGGCTGTCGGCCGAGGACGCCTCGCGGGTCACCGGCATCGTGCGCGACGCCGCTGCGAAAGCCGGCCGGGACGAGCCCGAGATCTGCGCCCGGGTCTTCGTCGCTCCGATCGACGATCCCGATACGGTGCGGTCCATGGGCAGGTTCGCCATCGCCGCCTACCTCACCGTCCCCGTCTACGCCGCCTTCCACGAGTGGCTGGGTCGGGGCGAGCAGCTCGCCGGCCTGTGGCAGAGGTGGAAGGACGGCGACCGCCAGGGCGCCCTGTCCGAGATCCCCGACTCGCTGGTCGACGAGCTCATCGTGCACGGGCCGCCGGAGAAGTGCCGCGAGCACCTCCAGCGCTACGCCGACAACGGCGTCACCACGTTCGCCCTCGCGCCGCTGCCCTTCGGGTACGACGTCCAGCAGGCCTGCCGAGACCTCGGGCCGCGTTGACCATGCCCCGACGATGGGTGCTGGCAGCCGCCCTGGTCGCGGCCTTCGGCGCGCTCCTGCCGGGCACCGTGGCCCGGGCCCAGGCCGGGCCGCCGGTCTGCGGGCCGGGGGGCCCGCCCGTCACGTTCGCCGGCACCGCGATGCCGGCCGACGCGAAGTCGTACCTCGCCCTCGAGTTCGCCGTCGCCGCAGGCACCACGCGAGTCGAGGCGACGTACGCGTGGACCGACCGCCCGGGCCTGCCCGCGACGCCGCTCACCGGGACGACGTTCGACCTCGGCCTGTGGGATGCCGACGGGCTCGGCACCCCCGCGGGGTTCCGGGGCTGGTCGGGCAGCCGGGCCGGTCGACCGGGCCAGCCCGTCGTGTTCGTGCAGCCCGACGCGGCGGCGCGCGGCTACCACCCGGGCCCGATCGAGCCGGGGTCGTGGTGGGTCGACCTCGGCATCGCCGCCCTGAACGTCACCGGTGCCGACTGGGCCGTGGCGGTCACGTGCTCGGCCCCGCCGGTGGGGCCGCCGTTCGTGGCCGATCCCGTCGACCCGACCCACGTGGCCGACGCCGACGCCGGCTGGTACCACGGCGACTTCCACATGCACGGCTACCACTCGCACGCCAACGCGCCCGGGTGGCAGGAGCTCGTCGACCGGGCCCGGGCGGAGGAGCTCGACTTCCTCCCGATCACCGAGTACGTCACGGGCCAGCACTGGGACGAGCTCGGCCCGGTGCAGCGGGCCAACCCCGACGTCGTGCTCTGGCCGGGCCGGGAGATCATCACGTACTTCGGCCACGCCAGCGCCCTGGGCGAGACGCGCTCGGTGCTCGAGTACCGCCACGGGTTCCCCGGCGTGTCGCTGGCCGACATCCAGGACCGGACGCTGGCCGACGCCGCCCTCTTCCAGGTGAACCACCCCGACACGTTCGCGGGCCCGCTCTTCGAGAACCTCTGCCGGGGCTGCGCGTTCGAGCTCGGCAGCGTCGTCGACTGGGACCGGGTCGACACGATCGAGGTGCTGACCGGACCGGTGCTGGCGTCGTCCTCGGAGCTCGGCCTGCCCGGGTTGCCCGTGATGCTCGAGAACCCGTTCATGCAGCCGGCCATCGAACGGTGGGAAGCGTTGCTGAGCGCCGGGTTCCGCATCACCGGGGTGTCGGGGTCCGACTCGAAGGGGGTCGACGCGGAGCCTGAGCGCCAGGGCTACGGCAGCAGCGCAACCGCGGTGTACGCCGCGCAGCTCTCCCGGCCCGCGCTCATCGAGGCGCTGCGGGCCGGCCACGCCTACATCCGCACGCAGGGGGCTGACGAGGGACCGACGCTCGAGTTCAGCGCCACCGGACCGGACGGCAGCGTGGCGATGTTCGGCGACACGCTGGCGGCGGACACGGCGACGTTCACGGCAACGGTTCGCGGCGGCGTCGGCCAGCTGCTGGAGATCACTCGCGACGGTGAGCTCGACGGCATCCCGATCCCCATCCAGTCCGATCCGTTCACGTACTCCTGGACCGGTCGACGGTCGCTGGGATCGGGGCCGCTGGGCACCTTCTACCGGATCGACACGCGAGCGCTGCTGCCGGCCCAGGCCTCGGCGCTGACGGTCCGCACGACGATCGGCAACCCCATCTTCCTCGCCGCCGCCGCCGCACCGAGCGGCCCGAGCGCCC
>JACDCH010000229.1 GCA_013694495.1 Acidimicrobiia bacterium
TCGTCGTACCGACCGACGCGACCGTGCTCGCCCTCGGAGGCGCCAGCTGGCCCCGGCTCGGCTCCGACGGCGGGTGGGTGCCGGCGCTGTCCGCGGCCGGAGTGCGCGTCGCCCCGCTCCGGCCGGCCAACTGCGGCTTCGTCGTGGACTGGACCCCGGCGTTCGCCGACCGGTTCGCCGGCGCGCAGCTGAAGAACGTCGGGCTCACGCACGGGTCGGCCTCGGCACGCGGCGACGCCATCGTCACGACGACGGGGATCGAGGGCGGCGCCGTGTACGCGGTGGCCGCACCCCTGCGCGACGCCATCGGCGCCGGCCGTCGCGCCATCCTCGCGGTCGACCTTCGGCCCGACATGGCGGCCGAGGTGATCGCCCAACGGCTCGTCGCCGGCCGAGCCCGCGACTCGACGTCGTCGCGGCTCCGGCGGGCCGGGCTCCGCGCCGTCGAGGCCGGCCTGCTCCGCGAGGCCACCGGCAACCGGTTGGCCCTCGACCCGGCGGCCATGGCCCGCCTGGTCAAGTCCGTCGAGCTGCGCGTCGTCGGGGTGCAGCCGATCGACCGGGCCATCTCCAGCGCCGGCGGCGTGGCCCTCGACGAGGTCGACGGCTCGTTCATGCTCCGCCGCCGGCCCGGCACGTTCGTGGCCGGGGAGATGCTGGACTGGGAGGCGCCGACCGGCGGCTACCTGCTCCAGGCGACGTTCAGCACCGCGGTGGCCGCGGCCGACGGCGTGCTGGCGTGGCTCGGTCGGCCCTGAGCACCCCCCTCGCCGAGAGCCGGGGTCAGGCCGGGAGCTCGAGGGGGCGGGGCGTCGGCCGCTCGCCGGCGAAGCCCTCTCGCCGCGCCAGTCGGATCGAGAGGTCGATCGTGATGGCGATGCCGATGCCGGTGATGACGTAGGTCGCCACCGGCTTCAGCGCCACGTAGGTGGGCAGCGGGAGCCACACGAGCAACGAAAGGGTCGACGCGCCGATGGCGAGGTTCACGCCGGCCCACAGGAACGTCAGGCCGCGCAGCAGGTTCATCACCGCCGGCCGAGCGAGCATCTCGGGCGTCAGCGGCCAGAACTCGAGCGCCAGCCGCTCGACCATCGGTCGACCGAACAGCACGGAGCCGAGGAAGACGCAGCCCATGATCAGCGAACCCGCCACCGGCTGGGCGAAGTAGAGGAAGGGGCTGTCGCTGGCCACCGCGACGGCGGTTCTCACCGTGATGCCGATGACGCCGAGGACCAGCAGCGGCGGCACCGGGCGGCGGCGGACGAGGCGGACCACGACCGCGGCGTACAGCCAGCAGAGGGCGGCGGCGTACGCCGCGCCGAGCCCGGCCAGCACCAGGCACGAGTAGAAGAGCGCGGTCGGGATGAGCGAGGCCTCGATGAGGTGCGGCCCCGAGCGCCGGAACACGGCCAAGAACACGCCGACCTTCGAGAGGTGCGCCGGCCCGTCGGCGGGCGGGTCGACGGCGCGCCGTGCGTCATCGGTGCTGCTCGGGTCCGCCATGCCTGCTCCTGGTCTCGCACGAGCGGCACCAAGGGCCCGGGCAAACGCGCCGTGAAGACCCGGACGGTACACCCGGCCGCCTGCGAGCCCTGGTCAGGGCCCGGCGCGAACGGTTTGATCCTTCCCCAGGCCCCGACCAGCGCGTACAGTCCCGGCAAAGCGATCGCGTTGCTCTGGTCCCCGGCTGCGCTCCGAACGAGCTCGCGCTCAGAGGGAGCCGACATGCATCAGGCCGCAGGGTCACCGGGGAACACCGGCGCCGTCGGATGAGCGCGTTCGTAGCCATCCTGCTCGGCAGCTGGGTCCTCGTGGCGTGCGTGGTCGCCCTCGTCGTCGGCCGGGCCTTCGGTGTCCCGTCGAAGGGCGACGAGGCCGCCGCGGCGAGGGTGCCCCGCCTCGGTCGGCGAGGCCCTTAGGCCGTCTCCGCCGCGATCGCCTCGGCGGGATCCGGATCCGGTCCGGTCGGGAAGCGGTCGACGGCGCGCAGCGCGGGGAACAGCACCGACCACGCCAGCGCGACCACGAGGGTGGCGCCCCCGCCCAGCACCACCGCGGGCGCCACGCCGAGCGCCTGGCCCACGACGCCGGACTCGAACGCGCCGAGCTCGTTCGACGCCCCGATGAAGACGTTCTCCACGGCGAGCACCCGGCCCCGCATGTGGGCCGGCGTCACCAGCGGCACCAACGTGGCCCGGATGAACACGCTGATGGCGTCGGCCCCCGACAGCACGGCCATGGCGACGAGGGCCACGACGTAGTCGTGGGTGAGGCCGAGGGCGATCGTGCCGAGGCCGAAGAGGGCCACGGCGGCCAGCAGGCGGCGGCCGACGCGGCGGTTGAGCGGGCGGCGGGCCAGCACCAGCGTCACCAGCGCGGCGCCGATGCCGCCGGCCGCCCGCAGCCACCCGAGCCCCACCGAATCGGTGCCGAGCCGCTCGGTGGCGATGGCGGGCAGCAGGGCCACCGCCCCGCCGAAGAGGACGGCGAACAGGTCGAGGCCGATGGCGCCCAGCAGGATCGGCTGGCGCCGGATGAAGCGAAGGCCCTCGAGCGCCTCGTGCAGCCCAGCCCGTCGGGAGGGCGGCGCCACGCCCGTGCGCCCCTCCGTCGGCGCCACCCCGGCCTCGAGCAGCGCTGCGTCGACGACGGGCTCATCCGTGGCGCCGGTCGCGACCGCGACGGCGGGCCGGACCCGCACGAGGAGGATCGCCGCCGCGCCCGCGACCAGGAGGGCGGCCATGGCCACGTACGGGAGCGACTCGTCGACGGCGTAGAGGAAGCCGGCGAGGACCGGGCCGGCGATGATCGCCCCCTGCCACGTCGCCGAGTAGCGCGGGATCAGCCAGGACAGGCGCTCGGGGGCGACGACGTCGGCCGGGAGGGATCGCGCCGACGGCGCCACGAACGCCCGGCCCACGCCCAGCAGCACCACGACCGGGAAGATCGGGCCGGCGGCGGTGGGGTTCGACGCGGCGTACGCCGCCAGGAGGAGCGCGGCGGCGGCCTCGACGCCGATGCCGATCGCCGCCACCCGGCGCCGGTCGAAGCGGTCGGCGACGTGGCCGGTCACCAGCACGAGGACGGCCGCCGGGGCGAACTCGGCCAGGCCGAGCAGGCCGAGGTCGAGCTCGCGGGACGTCAGGTCGAAGACCTGCTTGCCGAGCGTCGTCACCGCCGCGCTCGACGCTGCAGCCGAGCAGAACACCGCCACCAGCAGCGCGACGACCGACCGCCGGTCGCCGCCCGGGGTCTCGTCCGCCACGCCGGCGACCGTACCGGCGGTCGATCGGCCCGCCGTCAGATCGGCGTCAGGTTCCCGCCCCCGGTCGTTCATGCCCGGCCCGCGCT
>JACDCH010000231.1 GCA_013694495.1 Acidimicrobiia bacterium
TCGCGTCGCCGTCGGCCCGCGGTCCCTCGCTCGCCGGGACCGTCCAGGCGCCGTCGGCCGTCCGGCAGGCGAAGGCCTTGGCGTCACCGCAGCCGGCCATGCGGAACCGGCCGTCGGTGCCCCGCGCTGCGCAGCCGCGGGCGGGATCATCCAGGGGCTCCTCGGGTGCCCAGCTCCACACCAGCGCCTCGAGCCGGCCGTCGAAGGGCTCGAGGCGGTCGAAGCCGATCATGTCGACGCCGCAGCGCACCATTGACCGGACATCGTCGACGTCGATCGCGGGGCTCGGCCCGCCGACCATGGCCGACAGCCACGTCGAGTCCTCGTAGAGGCGGATCCAGGTGCTGTCGTACGCCTCGTTCTCCCGTGTGGCTGCGCAGCCGGACGGAGCCGGGTAGCTGCCACCGCTGCCGCTCTCGGACCAGCGGGGTCCCCGCTCGTGCACCCACGTGCCCCAGGCGCCCGGCCCGCAGTTGCCCACGATGAGCACGCGCCCTCTGGTGGCGGTCAACGCGTCGGTGGTGCTGTCGAGCGGCATCTCGGCGCACGGCTGACCGCCCGGCGGGCGGACGACGAGGTCGCCGAGCACTCGCTCGATCACGGCCGCTGCTTCGGCATGGGCGGCGGGATCGCCCTCGAGCTGGTTCTCGAGGTAGAGCAGCACGACCTCGTCCTCGTTGCCCGGCGCGGCGAGGAACGAGCGCAGCTCCTGGAGGCCGTCGACGAACAGCCGGTCGAGCGAGCAGCCGACGTGGACGGTCGTCGGCCCCACCTCGACGCTCTTGCCGTGGCACAGCACGACGGCCTTGCCGCCGTTGGCCGCCGAGCCGGCCGGGTGCAGGAACCAGTGGAGGTCGAGCTCGACGGCCCGGATGCCCATGCGGAGCTGGTCGGCGAGGGAGTACCGCTGGTTCGGGTCGAGGTTGGCGACGCTCGGCGTGTAGGCGGTGGCGTTGAACGAGTTGTGCGTATGGGCCCACAGCGAGTTGAGGAGCGGCTCGCCGTCGTCGTAGCGCGACTGGAGCCGCAGGGCCCGGTGCACCCAGGTGCGCTCGTAGGCATCGACCAGGCTGCTGTCGACGACGCGCCCGTCGGTGGCGTTGGCGCACGCCTCCGGCGGCAGGGGCAGCAGCCCGCAGACCTGCGCGAACAGGGTGGAGCCGGCGTCGAACGTGCGGCACGTGCGCGGGCCGAGCTCCGGCACGGCAGGGATCCCGACCTCGGTGCAGATCTCGACGAGCGCCGCGCCCGGCGCGTCGACGGCGTCCTGGGCTGACGCGGTCGGCGACAGCGCGGGCGTGAGCGCGGCGGCGGCCAGGCCCACGGCCAGCATCCACCCGCGCATCCTCACCGCCACCAGTTCGGCGCCGGGCCCGGGAGTCCTGGCGCCCCCGGGAGGTGACGTGGGTGTCAGCTAACGTCCGCGGCCGATGCCGATCCACTACGAGGTCCGCGCCGACCACGTGCTGCTGGTCACGATCGACCGGCCCGAGCGGAAGAACGCGCTCGACGCGTTCCACTTCCGCGACCTGGCCCAGGCGTGGCGCGACTTCCGCGAGGACGGCGACCTGTGGGTGGCCGTGGTCACCGGCGTCGACGGCTGCTTCATGTCCGGGGCCGATCTGCGGGACTACATCCCGCAGATCACCGAGCTCTCCACCCGCATTGCGTCGGGCGAGGTCGAGGAGGTCGACGGCTGCCGGCTGAGCGACGGCACCGAGGCCGTGCTGCGCAACATGAAGCTCTACAAGCCGATCATCGCCGCCGTCGACGGCCCGTGTGTGGCCGGGGGCATGGAGATGCTGGGCGGCATCGACCTCCGCGTCGCCACCGAGCGGGCGACGTTCGGCGTGATGGAGCCGAAGCGGGGGCTCTTCGCCGGCGGCGGCACCACGGCCCGGCTGCCCCGCCAGCTCGCGTATCCGGCGGCCATGGAGTTCCTGCTCACCGCCGAGGCCTTCCCCGCGGCTCGGGCGCTCGAGCTCGGCCTGCTCAACCAGGTCGTGCCCACCGAGGGCGAGCTCCTGCCCGCGGCCTTCGACTGGGCCGACCGCATCCTGGCCAACGGCCCGCTCGCCGTGCGCGCCACCAAGGAGTCCGTCCTGCGCGGGCTGTCGGGCACGCTGCGCGACGCCTACAAGATCGAGGCGGAGCTCTCGCAGGTGGTGTTCGGGTCCGAGGACGCCAAGGAGGGCCCGAAGGCGTTCGCCGAGAAGCGGGCGCCCAACTGGAAGAACCGGTGACCACCGACCCGCGGACGCCGTGCCTCATCGGCTGGTCGCAGCTCACCCGGTGCGACGGCGAGCCGCTCGACGCCTGGGCCGCGGCGCTGCTCGGCACCGGCGTCGACCCGAAGGCCATCGACTCGCTCGACGTCGTGTACTGCCAGAGCTGGCAGTACGACGATCCGCCCGGCCGGCTGGCGGCGGCCGTCGGTGCGGACCCGGCCCGGCGGCACTACTCGGGCATCGGGGGCACGACGCCGCACGTGCTGCTGCGCGACGCGGCGGCCCGGATCGCGGCCGGCGCGTCGGACGTCTGCGCGGTGGTCGGCGGTGAGGCCCTCGACACCGTGCGCCGCCTGCAGAAGGCGGGGGAGCGGCCGGCCTGGTCGCACCGCGAGGCCGAGCGGTCGCCGTTCCCTTTCGAGGCGCCGTTCCACCCGGCCGAGGTCGCCCACGAGGTCTTCCAGGCGTACACGACCTTCGCCGTGCGCGACGTCGCCCATCGCGCCCGGGCCGGCCTCGGGGTCGAAGCGCACCGGCGCAGCCTGGGCGAGTTGCTCGCGCCGATGACGGCGGTGGCGGCGGCCAACCCGCATGCGTGGTTCCGCGACGTGGCGACGGCCGACGAGCTGTGGCCGGCCTCGCCGGCGAACCGCATGGTGGCCTTCCCGTACACGAAGCGGCTCATGTCGGTGATGGACGTCGACCTCTCGGCGGCCCTCGTGCTGGCGTCGCAGGCGGCCGCCGACCGGCTCGGCGTGCCGGCCGATCGGCGCGTGTACCTCAGGGGATCGGCCTACGGCACCGACCCGGTGTACGTCGCCGAGCACGACGAGCAGTGGCGCTCGCCGGCGATGGCCGCCGTGTTCGCCGAGGCGCTCGGGTCGGCCGGGATGGGGGTCGACGACGTGGCCCACCTCGATCTCTACTCCTGCTTCCCGTCGTCGGTGTCGTTCGCCCTCGACGCCCTCGGGCTGGCCCCCGACGACCGCCGGGCGCCGTTCACCGTCACCGGCGGCCTGCCGTACGCCGGCGGCGCCGGCTCGTGCTACTGCCTGCCGCAGGTGGCGGCCCTGGCCGACGTCCTGGTGGCCGACCCCGGGTCGGCCGGCATGGCCACCGGCGTCGGCATGCACATGACGAAGCACGCCGCCACGGTGTGGAGCACGACCCCGGGGCCGTACACCGCCCCGCCGGACCAGCCGCCGCCGGCGGCGCTGCGCCCCATCGTCGAGCAGCATCGCGGCCCGGCGGTGGTCGTCGCCTACACCGTCCACCACGGCCGCGACGGCGAGCCCACCGACGCCGTCGCCGTCTGCGACCTCCCCGGGGCCGGCGGGGCCCGGGCCTACGCCAAGGGTCGAGACCCGGACCTGCTGGGCGCGCTCGAGGCGGACGAGTGGGTGGGCCGCGACGTCGTGCTGGCCGACGGCGGCGGCGCGGTCAACGAGCTCCGCCTCCCCTGACCCCGGAACTCCCGACTCGGCCGTACCGCGACCGGGGTTGACTGGACCGATGCACCGGATCGGGCTCGACGTCGTGCCCGCACCGGTCCGCCTCGCCATCGAAGAGGGGCTCGGCGCGCCGATCGTCGAGTGGGCCAACCGGCCGGCGGGCTACGGGCCCTCGCTGGCCGCAGGCTGCACGCTGGGCGACGGCCGCCGGGCGTTCGTCAAGGCCGTGTCGACGGCTCAGAACCCGGACTCCCCCGACATGCTCCGTCGCGAGCTGGTGGTGGGTCGGGCGCTGCGAGCCGAGATCGCCGCGCCCCCGCTGCTCTTCGGCCACGACGACGGGGAGTGGGTGGCCGGCGGGTGGGAGTTGATCGACGGCCACCAGCCCGGCGCCCCGTGGACGGCCGCCGACCTCCGGGCGTTGTTCGACGCGCTCGCCACGCTGGCGGCGCAGCTCGATCCGAACCCGGTGCCCGGGCTGCCCCGCTGGGCCGACCATTGCCCGCGGGGCTGGGCCGAGTTGGCTGCCGATCCGCCGGCGACCGGTCTCGACGGCTGGACGCGACGCCACCTCGCCCGGCTGGCCGCCGTCGAGGCCGGGTGGGCCGAGGCGGTGGCCGGGGACGCCCTGCTGCACAACGACGTGCGCTCCGACAACGTCGTCATCGACCGGGCCGGCGCGGTGTGGTTCACCGACTGGGCCAACGCCCAGCAGGGCGCGGCGTGGCTCGACGTGGTGTCGATGTTCCCGGCCGTCGCCCTTGAGGGCGGGCCCGAACCGGAGGACGCGCTCGCCCTGGCCGGCCGCCTCCACGGCGATCCCGATCCGGAAGCCGTCACGACCTACCTCGTCGCCCTCGCCGGCTACTTCACCCACTGCAGCCTCCTGCCGTCGCCACCGGGCCTGCCGACCGTGCGGGCCTTCCAGGCCGCGCAGGGTGAGGTCGCCCGGCGCTGGGTGGCGGCCCGAGCCGGCCTGGCCTGAGATTTCGCCGTCACTCGCTTCGCTCCGTTCCGGCGAGTGTTGTGGCCCTCGCTGCGCTCGGTCGTTGCGGTCCTCGGCCGACTTCGTCGCCCTGCGGCCGATGCCTGGGGGCTCCGCCCCCAGGC
>JACDCH010000539.1 GCA_013694495.1 Acidimicrobiia bacterium
GCGCGGGCCAGCCCCTCCTCGCCGCGGCCGTCGGCGCCGCCGCCTACGGGCTCGCCGCTGTCACCGACGCCTCCGGGTACCTGGCGGTCTACGTCGCCGGCGTGGCCGTGGCCCACGTCGCCCCCCGCCACCGCCGGGCCATCCGCACGTTCCACGCCGGCCTCGGTGAGGCGGCGCAGATCGGGCTCTTCTTCCTGCTCGGCATCCTCGTGTTCCCGAGCGACTTGCCGGGCGTGGCCTGGCAGGCCGTCGTCATCGCCCTCGGCCTCGTGCTGGTGGCCCGGCCCCTCGCCGCGGCCGTGTGCCTCCTGCCGTTCCGCTGGCCCCTGCGCGACGTCGTGTTCACGTCGTGGGCCGGGCTCCGCGGGGCGGTGCCGATCGTGCTCGCCACGTTCGCCCTCACCGGTGGCCTCGACGACGGCGACCTCGTGTTCGACGTCGTGTTCTTCGTCGTCGTCGTGTCCGTGCTGCTGCAGGGCACCACGCTCCAGGCCCTGGCGAAGCGGCTGCACCTCGTCGCCGAGGCCCGCCCGAGCTCGATCGACGTGGAGCTCAGCCCCGTCGGGTCCCTCGACGCCGAGGTGGTCGAGGCCGTCCTCACCGAGCACGCCGCCGTGGTCGGCCGCCCGCTCGCGTCGACGCACCCGCCGGGCGGCATCCGGGTGCTGCTCGTCCACCGTGGCGGCCGCTCGTTCGCCCCGGCCGGCGACACCGTCCTCGAGGTCGGCGATCACCTTCTGCTGTCCGACTCGACGGGGCACGCCGACACGAGCGTCATCGAGGGGTGGCTGGCCGGCCGCGGCCCCGAAATCGACGCGGCGGCGAGGTCGACCGCGGACTAGACCCTCCCGACCGTGGACCTGGACGTGCGCGGCATCGGCGAGGACGAGCTCGACCGCTTCTGGCCGGTGGTCTTCGGCGCCTTCGGCCAGGAGCCCACCGCTGAGCGGACCTCCGACGAGGCCGACCTCGCCGAGGTCGAGCGCCTGCTCGTCGTGGTCGACCGCAACCGGTTCGTCGGCACGGCGGGGGCGTACTCGTTCCACATGACCGTGCCCGGCGGCGGCTCCGTGCCGGTGGCCGGGGTGACCTCGGTGTCGGTGCTGCCGACGCACCGCCGGCGCGGTGCGCTGACCGCGATGATGCGCCAGCAGCTCGCCGACGTCGCCGCCCGGGGCGAGCCCATCGCCGTGCTCACCGCGTCGGAGGCGTCGATCTACGGCCGCTTCGGCTACGGGCTCTCGGCGCGCATCAACAAGGTCGTGATCGACACCGCGGGCGGGCTGCCGCTGGTGGCACCGCCCGCTGCCGGCGGCTCGCTGCGCCTCGTCGGGCCCGACGAGGTCCGGGCCGTCGTGGCTCCCCTGCACGACGCGGTCCGGGCCACGCGGGCGGGCGAGCTGTCCCGGTCCGCCGTCTGGTGGGACGTGCACCTCCGCGACCGCGAGGAGTGGCGCGACGGGGCGTCGAACGAGCTCGTCGTCGTGCACGAGCGCGACGGCGTGGTCGACGGCGCGCTGTCGTACCGGGTGAAGCCGGCCAGCGAGAACGGGGTGGCCCGCTACGAGGTGAAGCTCCGCGACGTCATCACCGCCGACCCCGAGGTCGAGGCCGAGCTCCTCACCTACGCGGCCGAGATCGACCTGACCACGACGATGACGACGTTCGCCCGGCCCGTCGACGACCCGCTGCCGTACCGACTGGTCGACAGCCGGCGCTACCGGGTCGACCGCATCCTCGACCACCTGTACGTCCGCGTCCTCGACGTCCGCACGGCCCTCACCGCCCGCACCTACGAGGCGCCGGGGTCGCTCGTGCTCGACATCGACGACCCGTTCCTGCCGGCGGCCGGCGGTCGCTACCGCCTCGAAGTCGCCGACGACGGCTCCGCCACGTGTGAGCGCATCGACGGCGGCGACGGGGAGGCCGAGCTCCGGCTCGACGCCGCCGCGCTCGGCACGCTCTACCTCGGCGACGTTGCCCCGTCGCGGCTGGCGCGGGCCGGCCG
>JACDCH010000250.1 GCA_013694495.1 Acidimicrobiia bacterium
GGCACCCTCCGGTCGCGCAGGCGGGTTGCGGCACGGCAGACGTGTCGCGACCAGCGCTGCCTCCGTCGCGCCCTTGATCTCGACCTTCGCACCACTGCGGTGTTAGGGGGGTGGGTGGGCGGGTCGAGCGGATGGGGGTCGACGGTGGCCTGGTGGTGCTGCGGGGCCCACTCGGCACGGCCTGCCTGGCACCCGGCGTCGCCGCCTCGGTGCTCGTGCTCCCCGGCGACCTCGACGCCGCCGGCTGAGGGGCGAGCGGGACCGGCGTGGTCCCGGCGTCAGCCCCGGATCTGCTGGGCGAGGTAGAGCGGCTCGCCGATCTGGGCGATGAGGGCGAGCTGTCGCTCGACCCAGTCGGCGTGCTCCTCCTCGCCGTGGAGGATGTCGTCGAGCAGCTCGCGGGTGCCGTTGTCGCCCCGGGCGACGACGTCGGCGATCCCGGCGTTGAGCCGATCGATCGCCTCCTTCTCGAGCTCGAGGGCAAGGGTGAGCTTCTCGGCCACCGTCTCGCCCACCCGGACCGACCCGAGGCGCTGCAGGTTGGGCACGCCGTCGAGGTAGAGGATCCGCTCGATCAGCTCGTCGGCGTCCTTCATCTCGCCGATCGACTCCTCGCGGAACTTCTCGGCCAGCCGGTCGTAGCCCCAGTCGGCGCACATCTTGGCGTCGACGAAGTACTGGTTGATCGCCGTCAGCTCGGCGGTCAGGACGTCGTTGAGCAGCTCGATCGTCGCGGGGTCAGCCTGCATGATTCGCCATGGTCCCACGGCGGACGTCGACGGGCTGACCGAGCAGCTTGCGCAGTTCCGGCCAGCACCCCCGGCAACCGCCGCCGGCACCGCAGCGGACGATGATGTCCTCGACGTCGGTGGCGCCCTCGGCCACCAGTTCGAGGATGGTGCGGTCGTTCACGGCCTCGCAGTGGCAGATCATCATGAGGCGACGACCTCGTCGCGGCCGGGCCGCACCACGACCCTGACGCCTTGGCGGGCGAGCTCGGCGGCCCGGGCCAGTGGGATCGGGCAGCTACGGGGCGAGCGGTGGCCGACGCCGTAGGCCCGCGCCCGGTTTCCCTCGATCACCACGTACTGCACGATGCGGAAGCCGGGGAGCACCGTAGGTATGTTAAGCCTGCCTACGGTGCTCGTGTCAAGGCAACCTTCGGGTGACCGGTCACTGGCCTAGCCGTGGTGGTGGTGGCTGCCCTCGTCCAGCACGACCAGCCCGCCATCGAGGCGCAGCAAGCGACCCCCGTACGCCTCGGTGAGGTGGGCGGCCGTGAGCACCTCGACCGGAGGGCCGGCGGCCACCACCCGCCCGGCCAGGAGCACGGCGTGATCGGATCCGGCCGCCTCACCCAGGTCGTGGGTGGCGACGACCACGGCCCGCCCGGCGGCCCGCTCGGCGTCCATCACCTCGCGGATCCGCTGCTGCGAGGGCAGATCGAGACCGCTCACCGGCTCGTCCAGCAGGAGCAGGTCGGCGGCCTGGGCCACGCCCTGGGCCACCAGCGCCCGCTGCCGCTGCCCCCCGGACAGCTCGCCCAGGTGGTGGCGGGCCAGCGGACCGAGCTCGAGCCGGTCGATGGCGTCGTCGATGCGGGCGTGGTCGTCGGCCCGCAACCGCCCGAAGGCGCCCCGGGCGGCGGCCCGGCCGAGGGCGACCACCTCCCGCACCGTCATCGGCAGCTGCCGCGGCACCGTCGTCGACTGCAGGACGTAGGCCACGCGTCGTCGGGCCTCGGACGGCGGCTCGCCCAGCACCCGTAGCTCGCCCTGCTGGCATGGGAGGAGGGCGGCGATGGCGTGCAGCAGCGTCGACTTGCCCGAGCCGTTGGCGCCGATGAGGGCCGTGATGGCCCCGGCGGGCAGGTCGACGTCGACGTCGCGCAGCGCCACGTGCCCGCCCCGGTCGACCCACGCCCCCCGGGCCACGACGACCGGCGCGGCCTCCACGCCCGGCTACGGTAGCACCGTTCTAGGATTCGTTCTCATTCCCGGGCGTGACCGCTGATGATCGACTGGCTGTCGGAGCCGTTCGCCGGCGAGCTCCTGCAGCGCGCCCTCGTGGCCGGGTTGCTGGCCGCGGCCACCACGGCGATCATCGGCACGTGGGTGGTCGTGCGGGGCCTCGCCTTCCTCGGCGAGGCCCTGACCCACGGCCTCCTCCCCGGTATCGCAGTGGCGTTCATCCTCGGGATCGACGTCACCATCGGCGCCCTGGTGGCCGCAGCCGTGATGGTGGGCGGGGTCGACGTCGTGTCGCGCCGCACCAAGCTCACCGAGGACACCGGCATCGGCCTGCTGTTCGTCGGGATGCTCGCCCTCGGCGTGGTGATCATCAGCCGCGAGGACACGTACGCCGGCGACCTCACGTCGTTCCTGTTCGGCAACGTCCTCGGCGTCCGGACCCCCCAGCTGTGGCTCCAGGCCGGCGTGCTCGTCGTCACCGCCGCCGTCGCCGCCCTGCTCCACCGGCCGTTCACCGCCCTCGCCTTCGACCGCGACAAGGCGGCGGCCCTCGGGCTACGTCCGGCGCTGGCCCACACCGCCATGCTCGGGCTGCTCGCCCTCTCCGTGGTGGCGTCGTTCCGGGCGGTCGGCACGCTGCTCGTGTTCGGCCTCTTGGTGGCCCCGCCCTCGACGGCCTCCCTGCTGGTCCGCCGGCTCCCGGCGATGATGGCCGTGGCGGTGCTGTCGGGCTGGCTGGCCGTCGTGGTCGGCCTGGTCGTCAGCTACCACGCCGACACCGCGGCGGCCGCCACCATCGCCGAGGTGGCGGTGCTGCAGTTCTTCGT
>JACDCH010000264.1 GCA_013694495.1 Acidimicrobiia bacterium
GGCCAGATTCGCCCCTGGCGGCGTCCTCGGCCTCGCATTCGCTGGGGGAGTCCGTCGGCCTGCGTCCTTGCCAATGACGAATCTGACTCGCCGCTTTCATCCACGAACCAACCGTCCGGGACACTAGTGGAACGGGCCGGTATCGCCCCGGTCCTCGCGCTCGGCCGCCTTCACGCCGTAGCCGAAGACGATGGCGGGGGCCAGCACGACCGAGCCCACGAGCAGGGACACGATGATCGTCGTCGTCAGCCAGCTCTCGTAGCTCGCCACGGCGCCGACGACCATCAGCACGACGGCGGCGGCGAACAGGCCGTAGCCGACCCGCTTGCCCGCCTGCACCAGCGACGCGATGCGGGCCCGGCGGGCGAGGACGGGATCCACCATCGGCGACACGCTGCCAGACTCGCCCGGCGTGGACCCACCCGTGCGGTTGCGCCTGCCGACCACCACCCTCGAGATCCCCGCCGGCCGCCCGGTGCTGATGGGGATCGTCAACGCCAACGACGACTCGTTCTCCGACGGCGGCCGGTTCTCGACCCTCGACGCCCAGGTCGCCCACGCCCTCCAGCTGGTGGCCGACGGCGCCGGGATCATCGACGTCGGCGGCGAGTCCGGCGTGACCGACACGGCGCCCCGGGCGCCGGAGGAGGAAGCCGCGCTGGTCGTGCCGCTGGTGGCCCGGCTCGTGGCGGAGGGCGTCGTCGTGTCCGTCGACACGTGGAAGCCGCCGGTCGCCGAGGCGGTGCTCGCCGAGGGCGCGTCGATCATCAACGACGTGAGCGGCTTGCGCGACCCCGAGCTCGCCGCCGCCTGCGCCCGCCACGGCGGCGCACTCGTCGTGATGCACACGAGGGTCGAGCCGAAGCACAAGGTCTTCCCGGACTACGCCGACGGCGTCACCGCCGACGTCGAGTCGTTCCTGGCCGAGCGCCTCGACGTGGCCCGGGCGGCCGGGGTCGGCGACGACCAGCTGATCTTCGACCCGGGCCCGGACTTCGCCAAGACGCCGGCCGAGTCGATCGAGCTGCTGCGGGCGCTGCCCCGGCTGCTGGGCCGGTTCGGGCTGCCGGTGCTGCTCGCCGTGTCCCGCAAGGACTTCGTGGGCGCGCTCACGTCGACCGCGCCGCGCGACCGGGGCCCGGGCACCCTGGCCGCAGTCGGCGAGGGGGTCGACGCCGGCGCCCACATCCTTCGCGTCCACGAGGTCGCGGCGACCGCTCAGTACCTCACCGTCCGGGCCGCGTTGCGGGGCGAGCTCGAGGTTCCCGCCGACCTGTCCGTCCCCGAGCACCTGCGCCGCCAGCGGGTCGGGCCGGTCACCCGCACCGGGGAGTCATAGGGTCCGACGCGATGGCCGACGCCGCCGCTCCCGCCCTCCTCGTCGACACCGTCGACGGGGTCACGACGCTCACGCTCAACCGCCCCGAGGTCCACAACGCGCTGTCGTGGTCGGTGCTGTCCGCGCTCCGGGCTGCCGTCGCCGCGGCCCGCACCGATCCGGCGACGCGGGTCGTGGTGCTCACGGGCGCCGGCGAGAAGGCGTTCTGCGCCGGGGCCGACCTGTCCGGCATGGCCGCTGGCGCGGGCTACGCCGAGCTGCACGACGGCCGGGGCGAGCTGGCCCGGTTGTTCGCCGACCTGTGGGGCCTCGGCAAGCCCACCATCGCCAAGGTGCGGGGCTGGTGCCTGGCCGGCGGCTTCGGGCTGGCGCTGGCGTGCGACCTCGTGGTGGCCGCCGACGACGCCCGCTTCGGCACGCCCGAGGTCGACCGCGGGCTGTGGCCGTACATGATCACCGTGCCGATGGTCCGCTCGATGCCGCCCAAGGTGGCCCTCGAGCTGCAACTCACCGGCCGGCGGGTGGCGGCCGACGAGGCGCTGCAGATCGGGTTCGTGAACCGGGTCGTGGCGCCGAGCGAGGTCGACGCCGCCGTTGCCGAGCTGGCGGCGGGGCTGGCGGCGAAGTCAACCGCCGTGGTGCGCTTGGGGCGCGACGCCTTCTACGCGGTGTGGGACCAGGCGTCGGCCACCGACGCGCTGAAGCTGCTCCACCCGATGCTCACGGTGCACACCGGCCTCGAGGACGCGGCCGAGGGCATCGCCGCCTTCGCCGAGAAGCGCGCGCCCGTGTGGACCGACCGCTGACCCCCTGATCCGGCAGGTGGCAGAGTCGCCGGCGTGAGCGATGACCTCCACCAGTGGCAGCCCCTCCTCGACGACCTCGCGACGCGCCGGTCGACCGCCCTCGCCATGGGCGGGCCCGACCGGGTCGAGCGCCAGCGCAGCCTGGGCAAGCTGCCGGTGCGCGAGCGCCTCGACCTCTTGCTCGACCCCGGCACCTTCGTCGAGTACGGGCTGCTGGCCGACCACATGGACGAAGGCTTGGCGGCGAAGGGGTCGCTCGCCGCCGACGGCGTGGTCACCGGTATCGGCGAGATCGATGGCCGGCGCGTCGCCGTCATCGCTTACGACTTCACCGTGCTCGCCGGCTCGATGGGGGAGGTGGGAGAGCGCAAGACGGCGCGCCTGCGCGAGATCGTCCTCCGCCAGCGCATCCCGGTCGTGTGGCTCCTCGACTCGGGCGGCGCCCGCATCCAGTCGTCGAGCGGGTCGACCTTCGCCGGCGCCGGCGCGCTGTTCCGCGAGCAGGTGGCGCTGTCCGGCGTCGTGCCCCAGGTGGGCGCGCTCCTCGGCCACTGCGCCGCGGGCACCGCCTACATCCCGGCGCTGACCGACTTCATCCCGATGGTGAAGGGCACGTCGTCGATGGCGCTCGGCGGCCGCCACCTCGTGAAGGCGGCCACGGGTGAGGACGTCACCGAGGAGGACATGGGCGGCTCGGAGGTGCACAACAAGCACTCGGGCGTGGCCGACGCCGAGGTGGCGAGCGACGAGGAGTGCCTCGCCCTCGTGCGCCGGTACCTGTCGTTCTTCCCGAGCCACAACGGCGAGGACCCGCCGGAGACCGAGTCGACCGATCCCGTCGACCGACGCTGCGAGGAGCTGTACTCGATCGTCCCCACCGCCCCCCGGCGCGCCTACGACACCCGCAAGGTGGTGGCGGCCATCGTCGATGCCGACTGCGAGCCGGTGGAGGTGAAGGCCGGCTTCGCCCGCAACCTCCTCACCACCCTGGCCCGGATCGGCGGCCAGCCGGTGGGGATCGTGGCCAGCAACCCGATGGTCCTCGGCGGCGCCCTCGATGTGAACGCGGCCGACAAGGCGGCTCGCTTCGTGTGGCTCTGCGACGCGTTCGGCATCCCGTTGGTGTTCCTGCACGACGTCCCTGGCTTCATCGTCGGCACCGCCGTGGAGAAGCAGGGCATCATCCGCCACGGCGCCAAGTTCCTGTTCGCCGTGTCGGAGGCGACGGTGCCCAAGATCTCCGTCGTCCTGCGCAAGAGCTACGGCGCCGGCTACTTCGTGATGAACGGCCTCGCCTACGAGTGCGACCACCTGTCGATCTGGCCCACCGCCGAGATCGCGGTGATGGGCCCCGACGGCATGGTCAACATCACGATGCGCAAGCACCTCGAGGGCTTCGAGGAGGGCAAGGAGCGCGACGCCGAGCGCATCCGACTGGCCGAGGAGTTCCGGGCCAACATCGACCCCTGGATCGCCGCCGGCCACGCCCAGGTCGACGAGGTCATCGACCCGGCCGAGACCCGCCACGTGATCTGGAAGGCGCTCCGCGCCAACCGCACCAAGGAGGTCGACCGCCCCTGGCGCAAGCACGGCGTCCCCCCGGTGTGACCGGCCGCCACCGAAGGTCGAGGGCAAGGTCAAGGGCAAGGTCAAGGGCAATGGCGCGACGGAGGCGGCGCTGCTCGACTGCACGTCTGCCGGGCCTCGACCCGCGTGCGCCGACCCGTTCTGCGTGCGTGTATCCGGGTGTGGTGCGGTTCTGCGCACGCGCATCGGTTGGTGATCCGATGGGTCAGCCGCCGGCTCGCACCTACGACCTGTCGGTCCGGGTGCCCTGGTGCGGGACCCCGGTGAGGAGCACCTCGACGATGCGGCGGGGCGCCTCGCTGAGCAGCGAGAACGCCACGGCCCGCTTCGGGATGCGGACGTGGCGGCGGCCGCGCTGCACGGCCTCGAGCACCTCGTCGGCGACCTTCTCGCGGGGGACCTCGACCATCAGCTGCAGGCGGTAGAAGCGCTGGAACGACCGCGCCGTCGGCTGGTAGTCGTCGACGTACTCGAGCATGTCGGTGGGGATCGGGCCGAGCTCGACGACGGTGGTGTCGATCGGCAGGCCCCGGAGGTCGGCGCGCAGCCCGGCGGTGAAGTGCGTGAGCGCGGACTTCGTGGCCGAGTAGGTGGCGAGGCCGGGGTACACGCCGACGCCGGCGAGCGACGACACGTTCACGATGTGACCGCCGCCCCGGCCGAGCATGCGGGGGATCGCCTGCCGGCAGAGCTCGGCGGCGGCGACGTAGTTCACCTGCGTGATGCGGGCCAGCTCGTCGGCCGTCGTGTCGACGATGGACTTGGTCGCCTCGATGCCGGCGTTGTTGACGAGCACGTCGACCGGGCCCGACTCGTCCTCGATGCGCTCGAGCAGGCCCTCGACGTCCGCCCGTTCGGACAGATCGGCCGGGTGGGCGGTGCCGCCCAGTTCGGCCGCCAGCTTCCGGATGGCGTCCTCGCTGCGGGCCACGAGGGCGACGACGGCCCCGGCCCCGGCGAAGGCGTGGGCGATCGACTCGCCGATCCCACGCGACCCGCCGGTGATCAGAACCCGCTTCGCCCGTACGTCCATGGCCGGAGCGTATGTTCCCCGCGCATGAGCGAGCTTGCGAGCGAATCAATTTCACAGTCTCGTTTCTCGATGCGGAGCTTGTGGAGCATCGAGCGCTCATTGCTGCCCGGCTTCAGTCGGCGTCTGGAGACGTCCGATCACGTGATGTTGCAGCAATGAGCGAGGTACGAGCGGAGATCACCGCCAACGTGTGGCAGGTCAAGGTCGAGGTCGGCCAGCAGGTCTCCGCAGGCGACGAGCTCGTCATCCTCGAGTCGATGAAGATGGAGATCCCCGTGCTCTGCCCGGTCGCCGGCAAGGTGGTCGAGCTGCGCGTCGCGCCCGAAACGCAGGTGCACGAGGGCGACGTCATCGCTGTCGTCGAGTGATCGTCGCCGAGGCCGCCGGCACCGGCGTAACCCTTGTCACCATCGACCGCCAGGAGCGGCGCAACGCCGTCGACCTCGATGCGGTCACCGCGCTCGGCGACCAGCTCGAGGCGGCTCTCGCCGCCGGGACGCGGGTGGTGGTGCTCAACGGCGCCGGCGGCCACTTCTGCGCCGGGGCCGACCTCGCCGGCGTCGAGCAGGACGTGTTCGTCGGCGCGCTGAACCGCACACTCGGCCTCCTGCGGGAGCCCGCGCTCGTGACGATGGCCGCCATCAGCGGCGCGTGCCTCGGCGCGGGCACGCAGTTCGCCGTGTGCTGCGACCTGCGCGTGGCCACGTCCGGGGCCAGCATCGGCGTGCCCGCGGCCAAGCTCGGCCTCGCGGTCGACCACGAGACGATCCGTCGCCTGGCCGCCTTCGCCGGCGAGGGCACGGCCCGGGCGATGCTCCTGGCGGCCGACGAGCTCGACGGCACGGCGGCCCACCGCACCGGCCTCGTGCAGCGCCTCGGCGACCTCGACGCTGCCCTCGCCTGGGCCGGTTCCATCGCCGAGCTGGCGCCCCTCACCATCGCCGCCCACAAGCTCGGACTCGAGCGGGCCGGTGGGCGCGCTGACGACCCCGACGTCGACGCCGCCCGGCGCCGGGCCTGGTCGAGCGACGACCTCCAAGAGGGGCTGGCTGCCTTCCGCGAGCGCCGCCCGCCCCACTTCCGGGGGACGTGACACTCGTCACGAACGGGTTGCGGAGGTGCTAACTCGGGCAAGCACCTCTGATGCGAATCGGAACCATCGACATCGACAAGCTCCGCGGCGTCACCGACAAGGCGATCGGCCTGGGCAAGGAACTGGTCGGCACGTTGCTCGACAACGACCGGCTCGTGCAGGCCGGCGAGGCGCAGCAGGAGCGGGCCACCGAGCAGCTGAAGGCCCTGCGCAAGCAGATCGAGGCCCAGGCCCACGAGGCCGAGGCCGAGCTGCAGGAGCGCCGCCAGAAGGCCGCCCAGAAGGTCAAGGAAACCGCCAACAACTGAGCCAACAACTGAGTCGCCGGCCGACGCCGCGACGATCGGAGGAAGCAAATGGGTGCGTTCGAAGAGGTGAAGGGCAAGGTCAAGACCGCCGTCGGTGACATCACCGACAACGAGGAGCTCGAGGCCGAGGGCCGGGCCCAGAAGGACAAGGGCGAGGCCGAGCGCGAGGCCACGCAGGCCAAGGTCGAGGCCAAGGCGCACGAGGCCAAGGCCGATGTGGCCGAGGCGAAGCAGGAAGCGGCCGAGCGGGCCAAGTAGGGGTCCCCGCCCGCTGACCGAGCGGACGGCAGCCGCTCCCGCAC
>JACDCH010000307.1 GCA_013694495.1 Acidimicrobiia bacterium
GAGGGCGCCGTCCTGCGGGTCGACGGCCACGGCGACGGCGGCCGCCACCGCGGCGACCCCGAGGCTGACGACCAGGACGGCCGGCAGGTGCCGGATGTGGACCCACCCGGGAGCCACCGGCACCGAGTCGCGCAGCGACGGGTGATCGAGCTCCTGGCCCAACGGCTCGGCTGCGTCGAGGCCGGCCAAGAAGAGGGCGAGGCCGACCACGATGAGCAGCGGGGTGGTGCCGTCCCACGCCCCCCGGGCCGCGAACCCGGCCACCGCGGCGAGCAGGCCGAGGCGGAGGACGCGGCCGACGGGCCAGCGCAGGAGCGACCGGACGTCGCGCACGAACACCGGCAGGCGGTGGCGGGGCAGCGGCAGCGGGAGCCAGGGCCGGCTGCGGGGCCGCTCCTGGGACAGCTGGCGGCGCAGGACGACGACGGTGCGGACGTCCTGGAGCGTGGCCGCGAACCGGAGCTGGCCCACGAGGCGTGAGCGCCGCTCGAGGCGCTCGATCGACACGCCGCCGATCACCATGATCCCGCCGATCGCAGCCGCCGCGGCCAGCGCGATGGTCGCGGCGTCGACGGCCTCGAACCGCAACGGCCACAGGGCGATCCCGCCCACGAGGCGGCCGGGGGCGCGCCAGGCGCCCTCGGTCACGACGTCGCCGATGCACCACCCGACGAGGACGAGGCTCACCGCATTCGTGAGCCACACCGGCAGGCGCAGCCCGGCCGCGAGCAGGGCGGCGCCGTGGGCCAGCACGACGGCGACGAGCACGGCCAGGCCGGCTGAGGCGGCCCACGCCGCCCCGTTGCCGGGGAGCCGGCGGTCGGCGAGGACCCCGCCGACGACGCCGACGACCCCGCCGCCGAACGCCAGGAACCGGAGCTGGTGGAGCGCCGGCCCCCGCAGCGACGTGGTGCGGTCGACGGGCGAGAGCAGCACATGGCGGACGTCGGCCCGGTCGAGCGCCAGGGGCCCGCCCCGCGAGCCCGAGCGCAGCCCCATGGCGAGAAGGACGGCGACCCCCGCACCGATCCACCGAGGCCCGGCGGCGACGACCCCTGTCGTGTCGGTGACCGGCGTGTCGCCGATCGCGCTCGACCCGGCGAGGATCGCGGCGCCGGCGAGGATGGCGGTCAGGTAGGCGGAGTAGAGGGCGTCGACCCAGTGGACCTCGGCCAGGCGTTGGCGCCGCCGGTAGCGCCGCCAGTCGGCGAGCGACCCCTCGAGGTCGGCGTCCGGGTCGCCGACCCGGCCTGCTCCGGTCGCCGACGCCACGCGGCGGACGCTACGACGACGGCGGCGGAGGCACCTACTCCTGGACGAGCTCGATCAGCGTGCCGAAGCTGCCCTTCGGGTGCACGAACGCAACCGTCGTGCCCCGGCTCCCGGGACGAGGGGCGGCGTCGATGGGGGTGGCGCCGGCGGCCACCATCGCCTCGAGCGCGGCGGCGCAGTCGTCGACCCGGTAGCCGATGTGGTGGAGTCCCTCGCCCCGCTTCTCGATCGACTTCGCGATCGGGGAGTCGGGCCGGGTGGCCGCGGTGAGCTGGATGTAGGAGTCGGCCACCTTGATGAGGGCCTCCTCGACGCCGTCGCTGTCGACGACCTCACGATGGTGGACCTCGGCTCCGAACGCCTCCCGGTAGTAGGCGATGGCGGCCTCGAGGTCACGCACGGCGATGGCGATGTGATCGATCTCGGTCAGCAGCACGGCCGGGGAGCGTACGGTCATCCGCCGACCGCCGACGACCCCGCCAGCAGGAGCACGACGACACCGTGGAGGCCGACGCCCCACGGCGCCCAGCGCCGCCCCACGGTCAGGGCCGACGCCAGCCGCCACTCGAACACCGCGACCGCGGCGCCCAAGGTGCTGAGGATCCCCGTCAGCCACACCGAGTCCTCCCACGAGAAGGCGTCGGTGACCGGCTCCTGGTAATGGAAGGCAACGATCAGGCACCCGTAGGCGCCAGGGAACAGGGCCAGCCCGCCGGCGACGGCGCACGCAGCGGACCCCAGCGCCCGCCAGCCCTCGTGACCCGGCCGCGGTGGCGCCGGCTGCGAGTCGGCCCAGCGCCGGCAGGCCCACAGGCCCAGGACGACCGCGCCGATGAGCGAGGCGCCGAGCAGCAGGGCGACGGGGACCGACTTCGACGTCGACACGGCCTCCTGCTCCTCGCAGCCGGTGGCGGCAACGACGAGCAGGCCGAGCGGGAGGAGGCGGCGGCGGAGGTTCGGGGTCATGCCCCGACGGTCGCGCCGGGCCCGACCGCCGACGACCGGGGAGGCCCCCCAAACCGCCCTGGGGGCGGGCCCTGGGGTCAGGCCCCGGCGTCAGGCTCTGGGCTCAGGACGTGCGTCGGAAGAACCGCGCCGCAACGGAGCAGCCGGGTCGCGCCGAGGCACGTGTCGACCGGAACAGCCCGAGCGCAGCGAGGGTCCATCGAACTCGAGCGAACGGAGTGAGGCGCAGCCGAACGAGTGAGCTCGAACCTCAGGCGCCGTGGCGGCGGAAGAGCGTGATCTTGTCCTCGCCGACCTTGTCGCGGAACGCCGGGTCGTCGATGCCCTGGCCCTCCCCGGGCGCCAGGCAGAGCACGCCGATCTTGCCCTCGTGGAGGTTCTTGTGGACGCTGAACGCCGCCTCGCCGACATCGGTGAGCGGGTGCACGGCCGAGAGGATCGGCTGGATCATGCCCTTGCTGATCAGCCGGTTGGCCTCCCACGCCTCCTTGTAGTTGGCGAAGTGGCTCGACCTGATCGACTTCAGCTTCATCCAGAGGTGGCGGTTGTCGTACTCGATCATGTAGCCGGACGTCGCTGCGCAGGTGACCACCGTGCCGCCCCGGGCGGCCACGAAGACCGACGCGCCCATCGTTTGACGGCCGGGGTGCTCGAACACGATGTGCGGGTCCTCGCCCACGAGCCCGCGGATGTCCTTGCCCAGCCGGCGCCACTCCTTCTCGTCCTGGGTGGTGCCGTCGTCGCCCCAGAACTTGTAGCCCGCCGCCCTGCGGTCGATGACCGCCTCGCACCCGAGCTCGTGGAGCAGGTCGACCTTCTCGGGCGACGACACGACGCCGACGGGGATGCCGCCGCCGTTGAGCACGTACTGCACGGCGTAGCCGCCGAGGCCGCCGCTGGCGCCCCAGATGAACACGACGTCGCCCTGCTTCATGACCGCGCCGTTGGGCGACACGAGCATGCGGTAGGAGGTCGAGTTGCACAGCGCGTTGCAGGCCGCTTCCTCCCAGCTGAGGTGCTCGGGCTTCGGCATGAGCTGGTTCGCCTTCACGACGCTCAGGTCGGCGAGGCCGCCGAAGTTCGACTCGAAGCCCCAGATGCGCTGGTTGCTGGCCAGCATCGAGTCGTCGTGGGCGGACGGGTCCTGGTCGTCGACGTAGTTGCAGTGGACGACGACGCGGTCGCCGGGCTTCCAGTTGCGCACGGCCGACCCGACCCGCAGCACGACGCCGGCGGCGTCGGAGCCGACGACGTGGTGGGGCAGCGCGTGGCGGGCCCCCCACTGGGACTCCTTGCCGAGGCGCTCGAGGAAGCCGAACGTGGACAGCGGCTCGAAGATCGACGTCCACACCGTGTTGAAGTTGATGGCCGATGCCATGACGGCGATGAAGGCCTCGTCGGGAGCCAGCTCGGGGGTGGCCACCTCGTCGACGTGGAGCGACTTGCGGGGGTCCTTGTCGGCCGATTCGAGCCCCTCGAACATGTTCTGCTCGTCGCGCAGCACGAAGGCGCCGCGGTAGGACTCGGGGATCGGGATGGCGGCGATGTCCTCGCCTGACGCGCCGGACTGGATGGCCTCGAGGAACACCTGCATGGCCCGGGACGCTACTCACGGCCCGCTCCCCGGGCCCACGGCCGGCGGTCGGCATCGCCAGGGGCTCGCCGGACCCGGGCGTACCCCCGCAGCGTGGGACGACGGTCACGACCACGGCGGGCGCCGTCGCCGTGTGGCGGTTCCCGGTTACCCCTCGGTAGCTTCCGGACACCGTTTTCCGACTACCAGGGGGTGGCCAGATGGCCGGTTCCGTGATCCTCGCCGGGGCCCGCACGCCGATCGGCAAGCTGTCCGGCGCGCTCGCCGGCTTCTCGGCCGCCGAGCTCGGTGGGTTCGCCATCAAGGCCGCGCTCGAGCGGGCCGGCATCAAGGGTGAGGACGTCGACTACGTCTTCATGGGCCAGGTGCTCCAGGCCGGGGCCGGGCAGATCGCCGCCCGCCAGGCCGCCAACCACGCCGGCATCCCGATGACCGTGCCGGCCACCACCGTCAACAAGGTGTGCCTGTCGGGCCTCAACGCGATCTACCTGGCCGACCAGATGATCCAGAGCGGCGATGCGGACATCGTGGTCGCCGGCGGCATGGAGTCGATGACCCAGGCCCCGCACCTCCTGCCCAACAGCCGGGCCGGCTTCAAGTTCGGCGACGTGTCGCTCATCGACTCGCTGAGCTACGACGGCCTCTTCTGCGCCTTCGACAAGGTGGCCATGGGCGGTGCCACGGAGAAGTACGCCGCCTCGGCCGGCCTCGAGCGCGCCCCGCAGGACGCCCTCGCCGCGGCGTCGCACGAGCGGGCCGCCCGAGCCATCAAGGACGGCCTGTTCGCCGACGAGATCGTCCCGGTCGAGATCCCGCAGCGTCGGGGCGACCCGATCGTGTTCGACACCGACGAGGGCGTCCGGGGCGACACCACCGCCGAGTCGCTGGGCAGCCTCCGCCCGGCGTTCGACAAGGCCGGCAACATCACCGCCGGCAACGCCTCGCAGATCTCCGACGGCGGCGCCGCCGTCATCGTCGTGTCCAAGGCCGTGGCCGAGCGCCTCGGCGCCACGCCGCTGGGCGAGATCGTCGGCTACGGCCAGGTCGCTGGGCCCGACCCGTCGCTGCTCACCCAGCCGTCCCGGGCCATCAAGGCAGCCCTCGACAAGGCCGGCAAGTCGGTCTCCGACGTGTCGCTGTTCGAGCTCAACGAGGCGTTCGCTGCCGTCGGGCTGGCCTCGATGGACGACCTCGGGATCAGCGACGACGTCGTCAACGTCAATGGCGGGGCCATCGCCCTCGGCCACCCCGTCGGCATGAGCGGCACCCGGGTCGCCCTCACGATCCTGCACGAGCTGCGGCGTCGCGGCGGCGGCCTCGGCGCCGCCGCCCTTTGCGGTGGCGGCGGCCAGGGCGACGCCATCCTCCTCCAGGTCGGCTGAGTCCTCGCCGTCACTCGCTTCGCTCCGTTCCGGCGAGTTTCGTAGCCCTCGCTCTGCTCGGTCGATTGCGGTGCTCGGCCGACTTCGTCGCCCTGCGGCCGATGCCTGGGGGCTCCGCCCCCGGACCACCAGCGCCTCCGGCGGTCGACGGGCGCGTCGCGACGCGGTTGTTCGCCGCAGGTCCTGAGCCTCAGG
>JACDCH010000312.1 GCA_013694495.1 Acidimicrobiia bacterium
CAGGGCGCCCGTCAGGCGGGCCTCGACCGGCGGCAGCGGCACCCAGCCGCCCTGCACCCGCAGCACCCCGTCGTCGTCGATGGCGGGCACGCCCGGGCCCCGGCTGCGCAGTCGCCGCTCGAGCCCGGCGATCCGCGCGTGCAGGTCGGCGTCGCCCGCGGGGACCCGGATCCAGTCCTCGAGGTCGTCGCCGACCGCCGGCGGCGCCTCGCCGTTCTCGACGAGCAGGAGCCTCGGCACCCCCGAGGCCGCCAGGTCGGTGCGCTCCGCCTCGCCGGACGGCCATCGCACCAGCACGACTTCCATGGGTCGCGGACCGTAAGGAACGCACGTTTCCCGTCTGTTTCGTCGAGGTGAACCGTGCGCGCACACGCCGGGCGAAGTACGTTGCCGCCACCGAAACGGGACAAGGGGGGCACATGGCCGGGCGGGACACGTACCTGGATCAACTGGCGTCGATCAAGCTGTTCAGCGCCCTGTCGCGCAAGGAGCTGCAGCGCATCGCCAAGGCGTCCGACGAGGTCAAGGTGAAGGCAGGCCACGAGCTCGTCCGCCAAGGCGAGGTCGGGCGGGAGATGTTCGTGATCGTCGAGGGCGAGGCGACGGTGAAGCGCAACGGCCGCAAGGTCGCCACGCTCGGACCGGGCGGCACGGTGGGCGAGTTCTCGCTGCTCGACAAGGGGCCCCGCACCGCCACCGTCGTGGCCGACACCGATGCCACCGTGCTGGTGCTCGGCGCCCGCGAGTTCACCGGCCTGCTCGACGACGTGCCCGGCCTGGCCCACAAGGTGCTGGCCGCCCTCGCCGGCGTGGTGCGCGACCTCGACGCCAAGGTCTACGGCTGAGATGAAGGGGCCCGGACCACACGGCGAAGCCCCCTCGCCGAGATCCGGAATCGAATCGAGACGCAGGAAGGACCTGGGGCCACGAAGCCGCGGTCGGCAATCCGTCCGCAGGTCCTGAAGTTCGAGCCCGGTCGGGTGCGCGTCTAGCGTCCGCTCGTGATGCTCCGGAAGATCCGACCTCACCACCTGATCGTCGGGTTCTGGCTGTTCTGGGCCCTGTTCGGGCTCGGCTCCGGCGTCCTGCCGACCGTCCTGCAGTGGCACGACGACGCGCCCGTCCGGCGCGAGGTGCTGGGCAACATCCCCGGCTCCTGGAAGCTCGCCTTCTACCTGCTGCTGATCGTCACGTTCGTGTGGATCGGCGTCGAGTTCGGTAAGCGGTTCAAGAACTGGGAGCGGGGCGCGCCCGAGCGCCGCCCCACCACCGCCAGGAACGTGAAGAAGCGGCTCGGGGCCTACCGGGCCGGCGTGTACATGCGGACCCTGCTGCGCGATCCCGCCGCCGGCGTGATGCACAGCCTCATCTACTTCTCGTTCCTCATCCTGTTCTGCGTCACGATCGTCCTCGAGACCGACCACCAGATGCCGGAGAGCCTGAAGTTCCTCCACGGCGACGTGTACCTGGCCTGGTCCTTCGTGGCCGACGCCGCCGGCGTCACGCTCGCCATCGGCGTCGGGTGGGCCATCGTCCGGCGCTACGTGCAGCGGCCGTACCGGATCCGCATCAAGTCGAAGCCGGAGCACGCGGTCATCCTCACCGTGTTCGCCATCCTCACGATCTCGGGCTTCATGGCCGAGGCGTACCGGATCGCCCTCGACGGCCGGCCCGATTTCGAGCGCTGGAGCTTCGTCGGCTACCCGTTGAGCCAGCTGGTCGACGGCACCGGCGACCTGGCCGGCTGGCACCAGGCGTGGTGGCTGGCCCACGTCGCCTGCTTCTTCGCCTTCCTGCTCATGATCCCCGTCACGATGCTGCGCCACATGTTCACGTCGCCGCTGAACATGTACCTGCGCGACAAGGAGCGGCCCAAGGGCGCGATGCGGCCCATGCCGAACCTCATGGAGACCGAGCTCGAGTCGTTCGGTGCCTCCACGGTCGAGGAGTTCACGTGGAAGCAACTGCTCGACACCGACAGCTGCACGATGTGCGGGCGCTGCACGACGGTGTGCCCGGCCCACGCCACCGGCAAGCCGCTCGACCCCCGGGAGATCGTGCTCAAGACCGGTGAGGTCATGGCCGCCACCGGCACCCCGCCCGTGTCCCCGCCGATCGGCGTCGTCGACGGCATCACCATCGGCGCCAGCTCGCTGTTCGAGCGCATCACGGCCGAAGAGGTGTGGGCCTGCACCACCTGCAAGGCCTGCGACGAGGTCTGCCCGGTCAACATCGAGATCCTCGACAAGATCCTCGACATGCGGCGCTACCTGTCGCTGATGGAGTCGAACTTCCCCACCGAGCTCGGCAACGCCTACCGCTCGATGGAGAACGCCGGGAACCCGTGGGGCATCAGCCAGGGCGAGCGGGCCGACTGGGCCAAGGGCCTCGACGACATCGAGATCGTCGACGGCACCGAGCCGTTCACCCACGAGTACCTGTACTGGGTGGGCTGCGCCGGCAGCTTCGACGACAAGAACAAGAAGGTCACCCAGTCGATGGCCAAGCTCATGAAGCGGGCCGGGATCGACTTCGCCATCCTCGGCCCGGCCGAGATGTGCACCGGCGATCCCGCCCGCCGGTCAGGCAACGAGTACATCTTCCAGATGCTGGCCATGCAGAACATCGAGGCCCTCGGCACGATGGGCGTGAAGAAGATCGTCACGCAGTGCCCCCACTGCTTCAACACGCTGATGAACGAGTACCCGCAGCTCGGCGGCCACTACGAGGTCGTGCACCACAGCCAGTTCCTCGACACCCTCATCGCCGACGGCCGCCTCGACATGACCGGCGCCCGGCTCGACGAGCGGGTCGTGTACCACGACTCCTGCTACCTCGGCCGCCACAACGACGTGTACCTCGCGCCCCGCCGGGTGCTCGGGGCGCTCGGCGGCATCGAGATCGTCGAGGCCCCCCGCAGCGGCACCACGGGCATGTGCTGCGGCGCCGGCGGCGCCCGCATGTGGATGGAGGAGTCCATCGGCTCGAAGGTGAACGACGTCCGGGCCCGCGAGCTCGTCGAGACCGGCGCCACCAAGGTCGCCGTGGCCTGCCCCTTCTGCTACATCATGATGGACGACGGCGTGAAGGCGAACGGCAAGGACGACGACGAGGTGCGGGTGGCCGACATCTCGATGCACGTGCTCGAGGCGATCGAGCGGGCCGACGCCGCCGGCCTCGACAAGCTCGCCGTCGTCGAGTCGCCCTTCGCCACCGCCGAGGACTGACCGGGCCGGAGGCGGCCGTGGCGCCGAAGACAGATTGGAACCCGGTCCTGCGGACCGAGTTCGCCAAGCCCTACTGGCCCGAGCTGCAGCAGTTCGTCGACGAGGAGCGGGCCCGCCACCAGGTGTTCCCGCCGCCCGAGGACGTGTTCGCGGCGCTGCACCTCACGCCCTACGCTGCGGTGAAGGTGGTGATCCTGGGCCAGGACCCCTACCACGGACCCGGCCAGGCCCACGGCCTGTGCTTCTCGGTGCGGCGGGGGGTGCCGGCCCCGCCGTCGCTGCGCAACGTCTTCCAGGAGCTCGAGGCCGACCTCGGGATCGTCGCCCCGAGCCACGGGTGCCTGGAGGACTGGGCCCGGGCCGGCGTCCTGCTGCTCAACACCAGCCTCACGGTGCGGGCCCACGCCGCGGCGTCGCACCAGGGCAAGGGGTGGGAGACGTTCACCGACGAGGTGATCCGCGCCGTCGCCGCGAAGCCCGAGCGGGTCGTGTTCATGCTCTGGGGCGCGGCCGCCCGCAAGAAGCGCTCGCTCATCGACACCAGCCGCCACACGATCATCGAGTCGGCCCACCCGTCGCCCCTGTCGGCCCACAACGGGTTCTTCGGGAGCCGCCCGTTCTCCGGGGCCAACGAGGCGCTCGTGGCCGCCGGGCGCGAGCCGGTCGACTGGCAGCTGTCACCGAGGTGAAACCCGCGCCGCCACGGTGTGGTCGTATCCTCTCGACACCCCCTCTGGAGGATCGATCCCATGGCGAACCCCGCCCTCTCTGACAAGGCGTTCGAACGAATGGTCACCGCGGAGCAGCGGGCCGGCTGGGCTGCCGGCACCGGCACCCCGACCCGCGATGCCGGACCGCTCACGCCCGCCCCCTACGACACCATGACGGTCAACGGGTCGATCACCGCCACCGCGGTGCTGCTCGTGCTGCTGTGCATCACCGGCGCCATCGGCTGGAACCTCGTCGAGGCCATCCCGCTCGGCAACGGCCAGAGCGCAGCCGACGTCCCGGGCTGGATCTTCGCTCCCCTGCTGGGCGCCATCGGCCTCGCCATCGCGACCATCTTCCGGCCCCAGTGGGCCCGGTTCACGGCCCCGCTCTACGCCCTGGTCGAGGGCCTGGTGGTCGGCGCCATCTCCAAGGTGTACGAGACCTACTTCGACGGGATCGTGCTCAACGCCGTCATGGCCACGGTCGCCGTCCTCGGCGTGATGCTGTTCCTGCACGCCACGCGGATCATCAAGGTGACCGAGCGCTTCCGCACGGTCGTGATGTGCGCCACCGGCGCCATCGCCCTCGTCTACCTGGTGAACATCGTGCTGCGGCTGTTCGGCTCGGAGGTCCCCTTCCTCCACGACACCGGCACCATCGGCATCCTGGTCAGCGTTGCCATCGTCGTGGTCGCCGCGCTCAACCTGAGCCTCGACTTCGACTTCATCGAGCGGGGCGTGAAGGCCGGGGCGCCCAAGACCACGGAGTGGTACGCCGCCTTCGGCCTGCTCATCACCCTGGTCTGGCTCTACCTCGAGCTGCTCCGCCTGCTCTCGAAGCTGCAGTCCCGCAACTAGTCGTCAACTAGTCGCCCGCCAGCGGCGACACCCGTTTTTCGGCCTCGGCCGCGCACCCGGTACGGTGCGCGGCCATGGCTGATCTGGGCTTCGACGGCAAGGTTGCGATCATCACCGGCGCGGGTGGCGGCCTCGGCCGCAGCCACGCGCTCGACCTCGCGAAGCGGGGTGCGCTGATCGTCGTGAACGACCTCGGCGGCGCGGCCGACGGCACCGGCGGCTCCCACACCGCCGCCCAGAAGGTGGTCGACGAGATCACCGCGGCCGGCGGCGAGGCCGTCGCCAACTACGACTCCGTGGCCACCCCGGAGGGCGGCGCCGCCATCGTGCAGACCGCGGTCGACACCTACGGCAAGGTCGACATCATCATCAACAACGCCGGCATCCTCCGGGACACGTCCTTCAAGAACATGACCCCGGACCAGCTCAACCCGGTGCTCGACGTGCACCTGCGGGGCGCCTTCTACGTCACCCAGCCGGCGTGGCAGCTCATGCGCGAGCAGAACTACGGCCGCATCATCAACACCTCGTCGGGCGCCGGCATCTTCGGCAACTTCGGCCAGACCAACTACGGCGCCGCCAAGATGGGCCTCGTCGGCTTCACCCGGGTGCTCGCGGTGGAGGGAGCCAAGAACAACATCAAGGCCAACGCCATCGCCCCCGTCGCCCGCACCCGGATGACCGAGGACCTCCTCGGCCCGCTGGCCGACGCCCTCGCCCCCGAGTTCGTCACCCCGATCGTGACCTACCTGGCCCACGACACCTGCGACGTGACCGGCGAGGTGTACTCGGTCGGCGGCGGCCGGGTGGCCCGGGTGTTCATCGGCGTCACGCCCGGCTACACGAACAAGGCGCTCACCGCCGAGGACGTGGCCGAGAACATCGAGCAGATCCGCAACGAGGACGGCTACGCCGTGCCCGGCAACCTCAACGACGAGATGGGCCTCACGCTCAAGGCCCTGTCGTAACACCCCCTCGTTCTTTGGCAGCAGCGTCTCTGCAGTCGAGACGGTGCTGCCGAAGAACGGGCTACTTGCGGCGGGCGTGGCCCAGCGCCCAGGCGATCATCGGGATCTGGAGCGGGAGCCGCAGGGCCAGCACCGCGCCGGCGGCCGAGGTCGGCGGCGTGTCGATCGACATCTGGATGTTCGCCGGGTAGACGGCGACGAGCGTGGCCGCCGCCACGTAGCCACCCAGGCGGCGGGTGCGGGGGTTGGCGACGAGCGCGGCCGAGCCCAGCTCCCACAGCCCGGAGACGTAGGTCCACGTCCGGGGGTCGCCCGGCACCCAGTCGGGCACGATGCGGTCGAAGTTGCTCGGGGCGGCGAAGTGCAGGACGCCCATGAACGTGAGCGCCGCGGCCCCGATGAGCGCGCTCTTGCGGGCCCGGGCGTCTTCGGCCGGCGGCGCCGCCGTCGTGGTCGTCATGGGCACTGACAGTAGGTGGGGCCCACCCGCTACCTTCCGCGGTGTGGGGGAGCTCCGGTTCGCGGCCGCGGTCGCCGTGGCCGCGCTGGCGTCGGTCCTGCCCATCCCGGAGGCCGCCGCCGACCCCGCCGCCGATCGCATGCAGGCCGACGTGGCCGCGCTGTCGGGCGCCGCGCCGCGGGAGGCCGGCACGGCCCGGGAGGCCGCCGCCTTCGACTTCATCTCGAACCGGCTCGCCCAGCTGGGGGTCGCCGTCGGCGGTGAGGACGTGCCGCTGCCGAACGGCCGTACCAGCCGCAACCGCTGGACGTCGTTCGGGACCGGCCCGGTCGAGATCCTGCTGGGGGGCCACGTCGACACCCTGGCCGTGTCGCCCGGCGCCGACGACAACGGCAGCGGCGTCGCCGTCCTCCTCGAGCTGGCCCGCCGCCTGGACGACGGCTCGGTGCGCGTCCCGCCCGGCACCACCGTCACGCTCGTGTGGTTCGGGGCCGAGGAGCGGCTGGCGGGCCGGGTGGCCAACGACCACCACTACGGCTCGCGGCAGCTGGCAGCCGAGCGGCTGGCCGCGGGCCAGCCGCCCC